>JBFEXG010000149.1:0-6136 GCA_041546005.1 Paracoccaceae bacterium | reverse complement strand
AGTTTTGACCAAAACGGACGACCCGCGGTCAATTTCCGCTTCAACCCAACCGGCGCGCGCAAGTTTGGCGACTATACCGCCGAGAACATCGGCGCACCCTTCGCCATCGTGCTTGATGACGAGGTGATCAGCGCCCCGACGATCCAAAGCCATATTCCGGGTGGCTCGGGCATCATCACCGGAAGTTTCACGGTCGAGGAATCGACCAATCTTGCGGTTCTTCTCCGCGCTGGCGCCTTGCCTGCCGAGCTGGTCTTCCTTGAAGAGCGGACCATTGGCCCAGAGCTTGGCCAAGACAGTATCGACGCCGGCCAGCTCGCCGCCCTCGTCGGCATGGCCGCCGTCATTGTGTTCATGATCTTGAGCTATGGGCTTTTCGGCCTCTTCGCCAACATTGCCTTGACGATCAACGTGGGCCTGATTTTTGGCGCCCTGTCGCTCATCGGCGCGACGCTGACCCTGCCGGGCATCGCTGGGATTGTTCTGACGATCGGTATGGCGGTGGACGCAAACGTTCTGGTCTATGAGCGCATCCGCGAGGAGCTGAAAACGGCCAAGGGGCCGGCGCGGGCGATTGAGCTGGGCTATGAGCGGGCACTGTCGGCTATCCTTGATGCCAATATCACAACGCTGATCACCGCCGTGATCCTCTGGATCGTCGGCTCGGGCCCGGTGCGCGGCTTTGCCACGACGCTCGGCCTCGGTATTCTGACCTCGGTCTTTACCGCGATTTTTGTGACCCGACTGCTGATTGTCTGGTGGTTCCAGCGCCGCCGTCCGAAAACCATTGAGGTCTGAGCGATGCGTCTCCGTCTGGTTCCCGACAACACCAAGATCAATTTCTTCGGCTATGCGAAGGTCACTTTCGGTGGCTCGGTCATCCTGCTGATTGCCTCGCTCGTCGTCTACCTCTTCATGGGGCTGAACTTTGGCATCGACTTCAAGGGCGGCACCACGATCCGCACCGATTCGACGGCGGCTGTCGATGTTGCGGCCTATCGCGCGGCGGTGACGCCGCTGGGCCTTGGCGATGTGACGATCACCGAGGTTTTTGATCCGACATTCGCCGACGATCAGCACGTTGCGATGGTGCGTATTCAGGCCCAGGAAGGGCAGGAGAGCGTGACCACGGAGACTATCGAGCAGATCGAGGCTGCACTGAAAGCGGTTGATCCCTCGATCACTTTCCCCTCGGTCGAGAGTGTGGGGCCGAAGGTTTCGGGTGAGCTCATTCAGAAGGCCATTCTCGCCGTGACCGGCGCGATTGCCGCTATCGTGATCTATATCTGGCTGCGGTTTGAATGGCAGTTCGCGCTTGGCGCCGTGGTGGCGCTTGTGCATGACGTGGGTCTTACCATTGGCCTTTTCTCGCTTTTTCAGATCAAGTTCGATCTGGCAATTATCGCGGCACTTCTGACCATCGTCGGCTATTCGATCAACGACACGGTGGTGGTGTTTGACCGGGCACGCGAGAACCTCATCAAATACAAGGTGATGCCGCTCATTGATGTGCTTAATCTCTCGGCCAACGAGACCCTGAGCCGCACGCTCATGACTTCGGGCACAACGCTGATTGCGCTGATTGCCCTTTTGGTTCTGGGCGGCGATGTGATCCGCGGATTTGTTTTCGCGATTACTTGGGGCATCATCGTCGGCACCTATTCCTCGATCTATATCGCCAAGAACGTTGTGCTGATGCTGGGCGTGAAGCGGGACTGGTCGAAAGAGAAGAAGCCAACGGGCAATCAGTTTATGGATATCGACGCCTGAAGGCTTTCTTGCGAAAGCCTGCCTCCGGCGGGAGTATTTTGGGCCAAAAGAAGGGGCGGAGATGCGCCTGAACGAGGTGGTCTATAGCGGGGCAGTGCCGGTTGAAGGCTATGGCCCCGGATTCTTCCGGCTGGGGGGCAAGGTCTATGAGGGGCCGGTCCTTGTGATGCCGGGCGGGATTTCGGTCTGGGGTGGCGTTGGTGATGCCGAGGCGATCCTTGCGGCCAAGGACCAGATCGACGTTTTGTTCTTAGGGATGGGGGCGGAGATCGCGCCGCTTGAGGCCAGCTTTCGGGCGGCATTGGAAGAGGCGGGGATCGGGGTCGAGATCATGGCGAGCGCGCCCGCCTGCCGGACCTATAACGTTTTATTGTCGGAAGGGCGGCGCGTCGGATTGGCGCTCTTGCCGGTCTGATGCTTCCCTCGCGGCTTTCCTTCAGGTAATCGCCCCCCATGGAGCTTCGTGTCACCGATCTCAAATGCCTGCGCGGCGGCATCCCTGTTCTGGAGGGGGTGAGCTTTGCCGTGCCCGGGGGGCAGGCGCTGATCCTGCGCGGGCCAAATGGGATCGGTAAGACGACCCTTCTGCGCACGCTCGCGGGCTTGCAGCCGGGCGAGGCGGGCGAGATCGCCTATCCTGCCGAGGAAGGTGCCTATGCGAGCCATGAAGACGGGATCAAGGCGGCGCTGACGGTCCGCGAGAACCTGCGGTTCTGGGCGAGCGTCTATGGGCGGCAGATGGATGAGGCGGTGTTGGCGGCCTTTGATCTCGTGGATCTGGCCGAGCGGCCTGCGGCGACGCTGTCGTCGGGGCAGAAGCGGCGGCTGGGGCTGGCGCGGCTTGGGGTCATTGGCCGGAAGGTTTTGTTTCTGGACGAGCCGACGATTTCGCTCGACCGGTTTTCGGTCAAGCTTTTCGCCGATTTCTTGCGCGATCAGCATCTCGCCAAGGGCGGTATTGCGGTGATCGCCACGCATATCGACCTTGGGCTTGAGGCGCCGGAGCTCGATCTTCAGCCGTTCCGCGCCGCGCCCGAGGCGACCGGCGGCAGCCACGAGGCGTTTCTGTGATCGCGCTTTTGATGCGCGACTTGCGCCTTGCGGTGCGGGCGGGCGGGGGCTTTGGCCTTGGGCTCGCGTTCTTTCTGATCGTTGTGGTTCTGGTGCCGTTTGGTGTTGGGCCCAATTCTGACCTTCTGGGCAAGATCGCACCGGGCATCCTGTGGGTGGCGGCGCTTTTGGCGGCGCTTCTCTCGCTCGACCGGATTTTTGCGCTCGACTATGAAGATGGATCACTGGCGCTTTTGGCGACCTCGCCTCTGCCAATGGAGGGGGCGGCGTTGGCCAAGGCCACGGCGCATTGGCTGACCACGGGCCTGCCGCTGACGCTGGCGGCGCCGGCGCTGGGGGCGCTTTTGAACCTGCCGGGGCCGGCCTATTCGTTTCTGTTCGTCTCGCTCGTCATCGGAACGCCCGCGCTTTCCGTGATTGGCACCTTTGGCGCGGCGCTGACGATTGGAATTCGTCGGGGTGGGCTTCTTTTGTCGCTACTGGTGCTGCCGCTTTATGTGCCGACGCTGATTTTCGGGGCCGAGGTGGTGCGGCGTGGCGCGGAAGGGCTTGCAACAACCACGCCATTGATCATGCTGGCGGGAATTACGGCGGGGGCCATTGCGCTCTTGCCATTCGCGGCGGCTGTCGCATTGCGGATCAACCTGCGCTAGATAGGTCGTGCCGGAGAGGAAAGAAGATGTCGATCTGGGAATATGCAAACCCCAAGAAGTTTATGACCACCACGGCGCCCGTATTGCCGTGGGTTTTCGCCATCGCAATCGCATCGACAGTGATCGGGCTTGTCTGGGGCTTCTTCTTTACACCCGAGGCCGAGAACTTTGGCTCGACCGTCAAGATTATCTATCTCCATGTGCCTTCGGCCCTGATGGCGATCAATGCTTGGTTGATGATGCTGGTGGCGTCGCTGATCTGGCTGGTGCGGCGGCATCACGTCTCGGCTCTTGCCGCCAAGGCGGCCGCACCCGTGGGCATCGCCATGACGCTGATGGCGCTTGTGACCGGGGCGATCTGGGGCCAGCCGACTTGGGGGACATGGTGGGTCTGGGATCCGCGGCTGACCTCGTTCCTGATCCTTTTCCTGTTCTACCTCGGCTATGTGGCCCTCTGGTCGGCGATTGAGGACCCTGACACTGCCGCGGACCTCACAAGTCTTTTGTGCATGGTCGGTTCGGTCTTTGCGCTTCTGAGCCGTTATGCGGTGAATTTTTGGAATCAGGGCCTGCATCAGGGCGCGTCCCTGTCGATGGACAAGGCTGAGAATGTCTCGAACGTCTATTATATCCCGCTTCTGATCAGTATGGGGGGCTTTGTGCTTCTCTTCATTGCGCTGGTCATTCTTAGAACCCGCACTGAAATCCGCCTGCGTAGGATCGGTGCGCTGCAAGCCCGTGCTCGGAGGTCGTGATGCCTGATCTTGGAAAATACGCCACCGAGGTTCTGAGCGCCTATGGCGTCAGCATCGTGATTCTTGTTGTCATCGTCTGGCAGAGCTTTGCACGGGCGCGCAAGGTGAAGGCCGAACTAGAGCGGGTTGAAGGCAACAATGGCTAAGGTTTCACCGCTGGTGATCGTGCCGCCGCTGATCTTTGCGGCGATTGCGGGGCTGTTCCTTGGGGGAATGTTTCTGGGACAGGGGCGCAACCTGCCATCGACCTTTGTTGGGCACGAGGCGCCTGCGGTTGCGACCGAGGGCCTGCCGGGGCTTGAACAGCTGACCGATGCTGATTTGCGCGATGGTGAGATCACGCTTTTGAACTACTGGGCGAGCTGGTGTCCGCCTTGCCGGGCCGAGCATCCGACGCTGAAGGCGCTTGCAGCCGAGGGTGAAGAGCGGGGGTTCCGGCTTGTCGGAATCAACTTCCGCGATACGGTCGATCAGGCGCTGGCCTATCTCCTCGAGGAGGGCAACCCGTTCCTCAAGTCGGGTTTCGATCCGCGCGGGCGCACCTCGATTGATTGGGGCGTCTCGGCCCCGCCGGAGACCTTCATCATTGACGGGGACGGCACGGTTCTTTTTCGTTTTGCCGGCCCGCTGATCGGGTCTGACTATGAGCAGAGGTTCCGGCCCGAGCTTGAAAAGGCGCTGGCTCAGGCCCGCGAATAACGCAGCGACATACAAGACAGGCCGCCGTCGACGAGGGCAGCCTGTGACGTCTCCAAGGGCACGACCTTGTAGCCTGCCTTGGCGATCTTTTCGGTGGTGCGCGGGAAACCCGCCGAGACAAAGACCGTGTCGTTGAAACGGATCGCGTTGGCGATAGCCGCTTCGCCGGGTTCTGTGGTGATCACCCGATAGTCGTCAAAACATCCGGCCGCCGCGAGGGCAGGAGTGGCAAGGATCGTTTCGGGATCGAGAAGGCTCGACTCGGTCTTGAAATGCAGGATCTCGGGCGGGGTCTGGACGATCCGCAGCCGGTAGCCGAGGCTCTCGACAATCGGGCGCAGATCGTCGGCGCCTTGTCGGTTGGTGCGGGCCGAGAGACCGATCATCACTTCGTCATCCGAACAAAGGATATCACCACCGTCGACATAGCCTTCGGTCCGCAGGTCAATCACACCGTCACAGTGAGCGAGGAGGGCATCGCGCAGCGCCGCGGCCTCGCCAAGCCGTGAGGGTGCGCCGGGGCGCAGGACGATGGCCTGCCCCTTGAGAACAAGGGCGGGGTCTTCGATAAAGACGGAATCGGGAAATTCCTCGAGCGCGGGCAGCACAGTGACACTGGCTCCGGTCGCCTTGAGAGCGGCAACATATGCGGCATGTTCGGCCGCAAAGACATCCGGATTGGGATCGCCCTGATCGGAGGCGCGCAGGCCGTCGGTGACAGATCGCGCGGGGGTACGGCAGAGAGCGTGAGTGAAGGTGATGCTGTGGCCGGACATGATCGCTCCGAAGTTTGGCTGAACCTCAGGATGACCGAATTGGGGGGCAAGACAAGGGGCTCTGGTCAAAAAGCGAATATGTGCTGGGTCAAGGGGGCTTGATAGACGTTTGACCTTCATCATAGCTAGGGAAGACAAATGCTGCGAAGGTGCACGCAGCACATTGGGGGACATGACCATGAAGGCAACCCTGCATTCGGTCCGGGCCGGTTTGCTTGCGGCGATGGTGGCGATCGCCTCAGCGCCTGCGCAGGCCTTGGAGTTCGGTGAATGGCAGGTCAACCTTGCCGATATCGCCCATTATTCCGAGCCGGGTGTCTTTGTTGAAACTCCGGCAGTCTGCACGGCGATCTGGGTCGGTCAGAATAGCTATATTTTGGTCGCTCTGCTGTCAGGTGGTGACAGGCTCGTT
>JBFEXG010000334.1:0-2518 GCA_041546005.1 Paracoccaceae bacterium | reverse complement strand
CACAAGACGTTACGTGGCCCGCGCGGCGGCTTGTCGATGTGCAGGGCGGAGTACGCCAAGGATCTCGATCGCTCGGTTTTCCCTGGCATTCAGGGTGGCCCGCTGATGCACGTCATCGCCGCCAAGGCCGTGGCCTTTGGCGAGGCCCTGCGCCCCGAGTTCCGCGCCTATCAGGAGGCGGTCGTTTCCAACGCCAAGGCGCTGGCGGATCAGCTGATGAAGGGCGGCCTCGATATCGTCACCGGCGGCACCGACAGCCATGTGATGCTCGTCGACCTTCGCCCCAAAGGCGTGAAGGGCAACGAGACCGAAAAGGCGCTCGGCCGCGCCCATATCACCTGCAACAAGAACGGCATCCCCTTTGATCCCGAAAAGCCGACCGTAACCTCGGGCGTCCGTCTTGGCACCCCGGCCGGCACCACCCGTGGCTTTGGCGAGGCCGAGTTCCGCCAGATCGCCGATTGGATCGTCGAAGTGGTCGATGGCCTTGCAGCCAACGGCTCCGAAGGCAATGCCGAGGTCGAGGCCCGCGTGAAGGCCGGCGTCGAGGCGATGTGCGAGCGCTTCCCGCTTTATCCGAACCTCTGATCCAAAGCCGAAAGTCTTGCGAGGGCCGCCGGTGGCAATATCGGCGGCCTTTGCTCGTGCGGGCCTCGCTCAGACGAGCCCGCGCCCCAAGGCGATGAAGATCGTGGCTCCGACCGCAAGTAACGTGTAGAAGCCCGCCCAACCGGCCCAGCGCAGCATGGCCGCCATCCGCTCACGGCCACGGTCGAGGCCGCGAAGGTGCGCCATAACCGCCCCAGCGGCGCGTTCGGCTCTGGCCCCATCGACCATATGCGCAAGCTTGGGCGACAAGGCCATCGGCGCGGCATCGGCGAGAAATTGCATATCGCGGCGCAGCTCTTGCGGCATCAGACGCGCCGCGCGAGAGAGCTTGATCTCGGCGGTGCGACCGCGCACCCCGAGCCGCCGCTGCGCCATGCGGGCAACTTTGTCGATCAGTTTTTGCAGTTCGTCTGGGCTCATGCCGCCCCTCTAGCGCAGGGATCGGTTTGCGCTCAATCCCTCTGGTCTTTTCGCGCTGCAATTGCTTAGGGTCGATGCATGTTGAACACGATTATTCACGGTGAACCCACCGCCAAGCCGCCCCTTCTGATCGCTCACGGCCTGTTCGGTTCGGGCCGCAACTGGGGCGTGATTGCCAAGCGGCTTTCCGACGAGCGGCAGGTGATCGCGGTGGATATGCGCAACCATGGCTCGAGCTTTTGGGATGACAGCCACGGCTATGAGGATCTGGCGGATGATCTGGCGACGGTGATCCCGGATCGGGCGGATGTGCTGGGCCATTCGATGGGCGGCAAGTCGGCGATGATGCTGGCGCTGCGGCATCCCGAGAAGGTCGGCAAGCTGATCGTCGCGGATATCGCGCCGGTAACCTACGGGCACAGCCAGCAGCACAACATCGACGCCATGCGGCGCGTCGATCTTTCGCGGGTGACCAACCGGACCGAGGCGGCGGCACAGCTTCAAGGCCTTGAGCCCGGCCTTTCGGATTTCTTCATGCAAAGCCTTGATATGAAAGAGAAGCGCTGGAAGCTCAACTTCGCCGCGCTGGAGGCCAACATGGCCTCGATCCTGTCCTTCCCCGAGGTCGAGGGGAGCTTCGACGGGCCAACCCTTTTCCTGACGGGCGCACTTTCAAACTATGTCCAGCCCGAGCACCGCGAGCGGATCAAGGCGCTCTTCCCCAAGGCGCGGTTTGCCAAAATCCCAGACGCAGGGCACTGGCTCCATGCCGAAAAGCCGCGCGAGTTTGAGGCGACGGTTCGGACTTTCCTCAATCTTTAGAGGATGTTGATCCCTTCCGCCGTGAGAAGCGTGGCAAGCACCACGCCCGCGATCAGGATGAGGTAGGCGCCGGCGAGGCTGAGGCGGGAACAGGGCATTTGGCTCTCCAATCGTGAACTTTCCGTTCAACGAAGGACCCGCGGAGTTCCGTCGGTGATCCAAACCGATTTCTCGCGCGTATCCACTTCAAACCCGAATTGGAGACCGCCATGAAATACGCTCTCGCCCTTGCACTTTCCCTTGCCGCTCAACAGGTTGCGGCCCATGCGCCGGTGCTTTCCACCGAAGCCAAGACGGCTGATGCGCCCTTTGTCATCGACAATGCCGAACACTCCAAGGCGATCTACGCGATCCTTGATGGCGATGCGGATTACTACAAGATCGAAGAGGACCAACCCTTTGATTTCTATGTCGGATTGACCGCCGCCAAGGTGGGCGATTGCCCCCTGCCCCAGACCTTCAACTTTGAAGT
Source organism: Paracoccaceae bacterium (assembly GCA_041546005.1). Taxonomy (GTDB): domain Bacteria; phylum Pseudomonadota; class Alphaproteobacteria; order Rhodobacterales; family Rhodobacteraceae; genus RFZI01. Next base: position 195 of record JBFEXG010000334.1, on the reverse strand, counting down.
TCTCGACGCCGACATGAAGCGGATCGACGGCCGCGACGGGAGCGATTTCGAGTGGTGGCCTTGGTTCGAAGAATTCGGCAAACAGTGGTATTGGGTCGGCCCCGAGATCGGAGAAAACTTTGCCTCGACAACGGTTTACCCGGCGGGCACCTACTACATCCGCGTCTTCAACACGGCCAATTCCGGCAAATACGT
>JBFEXG010000322.1:0-2716 GCA_041546005.1 Paracoccaceae bacterium | reverse complement strand
GTGCGGACCGTATCAGGCAACAGGCCGTTAGCAATCGCGGCGGTTGCTTCTCCCGGGCTGAAGGAAATCGCGAGGTCGATCTCGTTGTCGTAGATCAGCTGAAGCTGGGCCGGGCCGGTTGCCGGATAGGCGCGGCCCGAGCGCCAGAGATGCGGGGTCAGAGCGTCGAGAAAGGACCAGAGTGGCGCCGTGACCGCCTCATACACCGCGTCATTTGCCGGTGCGGCCCCTAGGATTGCGGTGTCGTCCGTCAGATCAACAAGCATTTGCTTGAGGAAGGTTGTGCCAAGGAAATCAGGCGGCTGGGGATAGGTGAAGCGGCCCGGATGCGCGGCGGCCCAATCGAGGATTTCCGCCGCTGAGCCGGGGGCCTCGGGCAGATCAGCGGTATCACGCATGAAGACGACCTGCGCCATCGCCCAAGGGCTTTCATAGCCTTCGGTCGGCACGGTGAAATCGGTGGTGACCGTTTTGCCAGCGCTATCGACAAAGGCCCAGTTGGGCAGGCTTTCGGCAAACGGGCCGAAAAGCAGCCCTTCGGCCTTCATCGCCGCAAAGTTGGCACCGTTGATCCAGATAAGATCAATCGCCCCACCCTCGTCCACACCCGCCGCACGCTCGGCCAGAACGCGGCTCACCGCGTCGGCGGTGTCGGTCAATTTCACATGAACGAGCGACACGCCGTATTCGGCTTCGACCCGGTCCCCGACCCAAGCAATGAAGCCGTTGGTCGCGTCCGAGCCGCCCCAAGCATTCCAATAGACAGTTTGCCCTCGGGCCTCGTTCAAAACCGTCGGCCAGCTAGCAAGATCAGCCGCAATGGAAACCTGTGGTGCGGCCAGTGCCGCCGCCAAAGCGAGTGCGAGACGCATATCAGTCCTTTCCGAAGATCCTGCGCGCAGCAAGGACACGCATTACCGCCGTGAGGAAACACAGCGAACCAAATATCCATGCAAAAATTTGGAAATTTGCGGGCATAAGACAAATAAGAACAAAAAACAGGATTGTCTCGGTGCCCTCGAGAAGCCCTTCAGAGAAGTAGAGAGACTTCTTGCCATGCACCTCGGTCTTCATTTTGTGCCGCTCGGCGAGGGCCGAGAACCCCAGAAAGGTCGCGCCGTTGACGTAGAAGGACGCCAGAAGAAAACCCCCTGCCGCCCCGTTGCCCGCCGGATCAGCTAGTATAAAGGCGAGCGGCACGGCCCCGTAGAACAGAAAATCGGCCGTAATATCTAGATAGCCGCCGAAATCGGTCGAGCGACCGGCGCGGGCGATGGCCCCATCGAGGCCATCGGCGATGCGCGATCCAACCAAGAAGGCGAGAGCGAGGTCATAGAGACCCGCCGCAATGAGCGCTGCCGAAATAAGCCCGAGCGCGAGGCCCAGAAGCGTCACGGCATCGGCGCCGATCCCAAGCGCAGCCAGACGGCGCCCGATCGCATCTAGCGGCGGATCGATCAGTCTGCGGGCGGCGGAGTCGAGCATGTGGATTCCATGATGTTTCGCCCCTTTTGCGCGACCTTGGCCCTCTCTGCAATCGGGGCCAACGCGAATGTGACAACACGTCAGCCGCATGACAGAGGGTTCAACATCCGCTAGTGTCGGACCGAGCAGAAAAACGGCCCAAAGAATGACCGCCAAAAAGACAGGTAAACCCAAGGAAAGGGCCGCCGGAAGGCCGGCAGAAAGCCCCTATTCCCCACTGTTTGGATCGGTGTCCTTCCCCCTTAAACAGCACAACAGCCCGCATGGCCGCGTGACGGCTGTTTCGATGATGAAGGACGAGGGGCCGTTCCTGATTGAATGGGTCGCGCATCATCTTGCGATCGGGTTCACCGATCTGGTCGTCTATACTAACGACTGCAGCGACGGCACCGACGATATGCTCATTCGGCTTGAGGAACTGGGCCTTGTGCATCACCGGCGCAACGACATTCCCGATGGGCTCAAGCCGCAACCTTCGGCGCTCAACTATGCGCAAGCAGAGCCGATTGTTCAGCAATCCGAGTGGGTTATGGTGTTTGATGCCGACGAGTTTCTTTCGATCCGCTATGGCGATGGCACGATTGATGGGCTGATCTCGGCCGCCAAGGATCGTGGCGCCAATGGGATCGTGGTGACGTGGCGGATTTTTGGGTCTGGCGGGATCGTCGAATGGTCGCGCGCACCTGTGACAGAGCAATACCTGATGGCCGCCCCGACCACATGGAACAAGGGCTGGGGCGTCAAGACGCTATTCACCTTCGATGCCGACTACTGGAAGCTCGGCATCCACCGCCCCAAGATAAAGAATCGCCACATCGACACGCCCTTTCCCGATACGGTGCATTGGCTGAATGGCTCGGGACTGCCGATGGAGGATTATTTCAAATTCCGCGGCTGGCGGTCGATCACCCGCACCGTTGGCTATGACTGGGTTCAGCTCAATCACTATGCCGTCAAGTCGGTCGACAGCTATGCCATCCGCAAGATGCGCGGCAACGTGAATAACAAGAAAGACAAGTATAACTCCGACTATTGGTCCTTGCAGGATCGCAACGAGGTCCGCGACGAGACGATGCTGCGCTATTCGGACGAGCGGAACCGGATCATCGACATCCTGCTTGGTGATCCCGTTCTTGCCCGTCTTCATAGTGCTGCCGTCGAGCGGGCCGAGGCGCGGCTTTCCGAGTTGAAGACAACAGATGTCTACCGCGAGCTTGTCTCGGATCTGGCC
>JBFEXG010000194.1:0-4809 GCA_041546005.1 Paracoccaceae bacterium | reverse complement strand
TTGCCCAACCCCTTGGGCACATCAAAGCCGATGTAGCAGCCGGCAACGATATTGGAGGTAAAGCCCACAAACCAGACATCTTTGGCGTCGTTCGTGGTACCGGTCTTGCCGGCGGTCGGCACCGGCAGGTTGACCGTACGACTCGCCGTGCCGCGCTGGACCACGCCCTGCATCATGGAGGTAAGCTGATAGGCCGTCACCGCGTTCATGATCCGCTCACGGTTGGTCATGATCATCGGCCCCTGCTCGGGCGAGATGAGGCTCACCTGCCCGCAATCGACGCAGGTGCGCTGGTCGTGGCGATAGACGGTGCGGCCATAGCGATCCTGCACGCGGTCGACGAGGGTCGGCTCGACCCGCTCGCCGCCGTTGGCAAACATCGCATAGGCGGCGACAACGCGGAACAGCGTGGTCTCCTCCGATCCAAGCGCGTTGGCGAGGAAGGGATTCATGTCGTCATAGACACCGAAGCGTTCGGCATAGTCCGCAACCGTGTCCATGCCAATTTCCTGCGCGAGGCGCACGGTCATCAAGTTACGCGATTGCTCGATTCCGGTCCGCAAGGGTGCGGGGCCATAGTAGGTGTTCGAGGCATTCTCTGGCCGCCAAAGGCCCTGCGGAGTGTCGACCTCGATCGGCGCGTCGACCACGATGGTCGCTGGCGAATAGCCGCTGTCGAGGGCTGCAGCATAGACAAAGGGCTTGAAGGCCGAACCGGGCTGTCGGCGGGCCTGCGTGGCGCGGTTGAAGACCGAATTCTGATAGCTGAACCCGCCTTGCATGGCGATGACGCGGCCGGTGTTGACATCCATCGCCATGAAGCCGCCCTGAACCTCGGGAATCTGCCGCAGGCTCCAGTTGGCAAAGCTGCCGTCTTCGTTCAGCGCGCGGCGGACGTGGACCACATCGCCCGCGTTGAAATTGTCGAAGAAATTGCCCTTCATCCAGGCAATGTCCTTGCGGGGAACTTCCTGCGGCTCGGCCTCGGTCGCTTCGACGCCTTCGATGCCAACGACAAGCCGCTGCTCCTCGACCTTGAGCACCACTGCCGGATACCACTGCCCATCAAGCGTCACGTCACGCGGGACAGTCACGCCCGCAAGCGCCTCGCGCCAGCTGGCCTCATCAGCAAGAGCCTCGGTGGGGATCGTTTCGCCCGTGCCGCGCCAGATCTGATCCTCGCGGTCATAGCTTTCGAGCGCCCGCTGCAACGCATGGGCGGCGCTAACTTGGAGGCTCGGGTCGATCGTCGCGCGGATCGACAGGCCGCCGGAGAAGAACTCCTCCTCGCCAAAGTTGCGGCTCAGCTGACGGCGGATCTCGTCGGTGAAATAGTCGCGCGGCGGAAGGGCGGCGCGGAAGCTCTCGTAATCGCCCGCCTGAACAGTGAGAAGCGGCTGCGCCTGCACAGAGGCCAGTTGCTCTTCCGGGAGCCAGCCATCTTCCGACAGCCGCCGCAGCACATAGTTGCGACGGGAAATAGCGTCTTCCTGCTGGCGCACGGGGTGCAGGTTGCCGGGACGTTGCGCCAGCGCGGCAAGATAGGCAGCCTCCGCGGGGCGCAGCTCGGTCAGGGGTTTGTTGAAATAGGTCTGGGCAGCAGCAGCGACCCCGTATGAGTTCTGACCGAGGAAGATCTCGTTGAGATAGAGTTCAAGGATCTTGTCCTTGCTCATCGCCTTCTCGATCCGAACGGCAAGGATCAGTTCGCGAATCTTCCGCTCGGCCGTGCGCGAGCCGTCGAGGAGGAAGTTTTTCATCACCTGCTGGGTGATGGTCGAAGCGCCGCGCACATCCTGCCCGCGCGAGACGACCGCCTCGACAAAGGCCGCCGCCATGCCGCGGATGTCATAGCCCGGGTGGGTATAGAAATTCTGGTCCTCGGCGGAGACGAAGGCGTGTTTCACTATCTCGGGGATTTCCTCGATAGGCGTGAAAAGGCGGCGCTCGACGGCAAACTCGTCGATGATCTGCCCCTCGCCCGAATAGATCCGGCTGATCGTCTTGGGGGTATATTGGGCGAGCGTCTCGTAGCTTGGCAGATCGTGGCCGTAGATCGTGAAAATGGCGCTCAGCGAGAGCACGCCCATCGCCATGCCCAGCGTGAGCATCGAAAAGATGCCGCCGAAGAAGGACAGGACAAAGCGAAGCACGTCAGATGGGCCCTCGGATGAAAGTCCTCCGCTTATAGGAGCAGCGCGGGGGATGGTCAAAAGCCGATCGCGCCATATGGGCGCGAAAATGCCAAAGCCGTGATATTGCCTACTTGCGCAGGAGCAGCGCGCGCGCCGCTTCGTCTACCGCCCATCGTTGAAGTGCCAAAACGAGGCCGCGGATGATCGTCGCCCGGCCGGGTTGAACCGAAAGGGCAGCGCGGTCGTCGGCGTTTGACAGGAAACCAACCTCAACCAGAACCGACGCGAAATCGGCGGCGTTCAAAACGGCGAGCTCGGCCTTGCGGCGCGGGCGCGAGTTGAGCTCGGCGCCGACCTCGCCAAGGGCCGTCACAATCCCATCGGCAAGGCGGTCCGACATCGGCGCGGTCTCTTGCCGGGCAAGATCCATCAGCACCGTGGCAACCGTATCGTCGTGCCCTTTGAGATCGAGACCTGCCACCAGATCACCGCGGTCGTGCCGCTCAGCCATGCGTGCCGAGGCGGCGTCCTGTGCCTCTGCATCCAGCGTATAGACCGAGGCACCATGGGTCTCGTCTTCGTCAAGCGCGTCGGCATGGAGCGAGATCATCACATCGGCTCCGGCCAGCCGCGCCTGCGTCATTCGCTCTTCGAGCGCGACAAAGGTATCGCCATCGCGGGTCAGAACAGCGCGCATCCCTTCGGTCCGATTGATCGCCTCAGCGAGTTCTCTTGCGAGGATCAGCATGACCTCGGCCTCGACTATTCCATCCCGCTCGGCCCCCGGATCGACACCCCCATGGCCCGGATCGATCGCCACGGTAAGGATGCCGTCGTCAACCGCTGGTAGGGCGCTTTGGGTGACATCGGTGGCAACCAGCAGATCCCAGCCGGGATCGGGCGGCGCCCCCGAGGCATCGGCAAAATCCAGCGCGTTGGCTGGCACGAGGCGAACGGTCAGGCGCGCGGATCCATCGCTGTCCGACACCTGCATGCCCGCCGTCTCGATGATCATCGGCTGGGCCAGATCGACCACCATCCGCGACCAACCCGGCCGGAGCCCGCCAAAACGCAGGGCCGAGATGCGGCTGTCGGGGCCTGCCCAAATGGCCTCGCGCGACAGGCCGGTCCAATCAACCTCGCGGAAATCGATCACCAGCCGCCATGGCGCGTCGAGCGTGAAAACACGAAATGGCACAGGCTGGGAGAGCTGGAGATCAACCTCGGCCCCCTGCTTCCACGGCTTCACAGCGCTTTGTTCGGCATCGATCCGAGCAAGCGCCGAGAAGTCTTGCGCCGCAAGCGGGCCAGCAAACCAAAGCAAAGCCAGACAGAGCGCGAGCCCACATCTTTTCACAATCCCGGCATCTGCCCCGGCACCTGCCCGATCGCGCCTTGAGTTTCTCATTCCGCGCCCTCTAGTCTTGCCCTCGTGTTTGCCGCCCCTGAGGTGGCCGCGTCAATCCTTTCTGCCGCAGGCCCAAGGTCTTGGCTTCACCGGCGGGATGTGCACAGTACCGCGAAATGACCTTGGAGAGACCATGCTCAAGCGCCTTGCCCCCCTCGCCCTCGCCTTACTTCTCGCCGGCCCTGCGGCCGCCTTTGATCTTGGCGCGATGTCAGATGCCGAGCGCGAGGTCTTCCGGTCCGAGGTCAGGGCCTATCTCCTCGACAACCCTGAGGTTCTGATGGAGGCGATTGCCGTCCTAGAACAACGGCAGGCCGAGCTTTCCGCCAATAACGACAAGGCTGTCGTCCGAGCCAACGCCAAGGCGCTGTTCGACGATGGGTATTCTTGGGTCGGCGGCAATCCCGAGGGTGATATTACGCTTGTCGAGTTCATGGACTATCGCTGCACCTACTGCCGGCGCGCCTATGACGAGGTGAACCAGCTTCTCGAGACCGATGGCAACATCCGCTTTATTGTCAAAGAGTTCCCGATCCTGGGCGAGCAATCGACGCTGGCCTCGCAATATGCGGTGGCGGTTCTACAGATTCACGGGTCTGAGGCCTACGAGCTGATCCACGACGCCCTGATGACCCTGCGTAGTGATGTGACGGTCGATGTTCTGGCGCAGCTTTCGGCCTCGTTCGATCTCGATTTTGCAGCTATTGCCGAGATGATGCAGAGCAAAGAAGTTGCCGACATCCTGACCCAGAACGCCCTTCTGGCGCAGCGGCTTCAGATCACCGGCACGCCGACCTTCATTCTCGAGGAAGAAATGCTGCGCGGCTATGTCCCGCTCGAGCAAATGCTCCAGTTCGTCGACGCGGTGCGCGAGGGCAACTAGGCCCCCGCCGCGTCGATTTCTGCGGCCTTCTTCTCGACCTCTTCGACGATGTGATCGATCATCTTGTCGTTCGAGAGCTTGTGGCTTTGCTTGCCCGCGAGATAGACCATGCCAGAGCCGGCCCCGCCGCCGGTGAAGCCCACATCGGTCATCAGCGCCTCGCCCGGCCCGTTCACCACACAGCCGATGATCGACAGGCTCATCGGCGTCTTGATGTGCTCGAGACGCTTTTCGAGAATCTCGACCGTCTTGATCACGTCAAACCCCTGCCGCGCGCAGGACGGGCAAGAGATGATGTTCACGCCGCGATGGCGCAGGCCGAGGCTCTTGAGGATCTCGTAACCCACCTTCACCTCTTCGACCGGATCGGCCGAAAGGCTCAC
>JBFEXG010000250.1:0-3769 GCA_041546005.1 Paracoccaceae bacterium | reverse complement strand
GATGGACGCGCTGCGCTGGAAACAGAAGTTCAGCGAAACCACCGACGCCAAGATGGCGCTTGCGACCCAGTTCTGCTTCGAGGCCAAGCCCGTCATCGCTTGGGCCAAGTCTCTCAAGGATGCGGGCATCGACCTGCCGATCCACATTGGCGTGGCTGGCCCGGCCAAGCTCCAGACCCTCATCAAATTTGCCATGGCCTGCGGCGTTGGTCCCTCGCTGCGCGTTCTGCAGAAGCGGGCGATGGATGTGACCAAGCTCCTCCTGCCCTATGAGCCGGACGAGTTCCTGAACGAACTGGCCGCACACGCCGCCAAGACCCCCGACTTCAACATCGAACAGGTGCACTTCTTCCCGCTCGGCGGAATCAAGACCAACGCCACCTGGGCCATCGAAAACGGCGGCGCCTCGGCCGTCCCCGCCTCTCAATCCTAAGGAATTCCCATGACCCGCACGATCGTCGAATCCGCGACCAAGACCGCCATCATCGGCTTTGACCAGCCGTTCTGCGTGATCGGCGAGCGCATCAACCCCACGGGCCGCAAAAAGCTCGCCGCCGAGCTGGAGATGGGCGATTTCTCGACCGTCGAGGCCGATGCCTTGGCGCAGGTTGCCGCTGGTGCGACGGTGCTCGATATCAATTCGGGCGCTGTTTTCTCGAACAAGATGGCCGAAGACCCGCGCTATGCCGACAACAACTTCGTCGAGCCGCCCTTGATGCGCGAACTCGTCGAACGCGTGCAGGCGATCACCGATGCGCCCTTGTGCATCGACTCGTCGGTTCCTGCCGCGCTCGAGGCTGGCCTTGCCGCCGCCAAGGGTCGCCCGCTTCTTAACTCGGTTACCGGCGAAGAAGAGCGTCTCGAACTCGTCCTGCCGCTCGTTAAGAAATACAACGTGCCGGTTGTGGCTATCTCGAACGACGACACCGGCATTTCCGAAGATCCCGACGTGCGCTTTGCCGTGGCCAAGAAAATCGTCGAGCGCGCCGCCGACTTCGGTATTCCGGCGCATGACATCGTGGTCGATCCGCTGGTGATGCCGATCGGCGCGATGGGCACTGCGGGCCTTCAGGTCTTCACCCTCGTCCGCCGGCTGCGCGAAGAGCTGGGCGTCAACACCACCTGCGGCGCGTCGAACATCTCTTTCGGCCTGCCCAATCGCCACGGCATCAACAATGCCTTCCTGCCGATGGCCATGACCGCCGGTATGACCAGCGCGATCATGAACCCGATCGCCCTGCCCGTACCGGCCTCAAAGATCGCCGAAAAGAAGGCCGAGGTTGAGGCCGCCGGCATCTTCCTTCCGGAAGGCATCGACGACGAGACCTTCTGCACGCTCTTCGGCCTTGGCTCGACCAAGCCGCGCGCCGGCAAGGAAATGGAAGCGATCCGCGCCGCCAACTTCCTGACCAACAACGATCCCTCGGGCGGCGAATGGATCCGCTTCAACCGCGCGCCTGCCAAAGAAGGCGAAGAGGGCCGTGGTCGTCGCGCCGGTGGTCGCCGCCGGGGCTAGCCAAAACCTTTTCTGATCATGACTGTGCCCGGTGGTTCATCCGCCGGGCATTTTCTTTGGATCAGCCGTCCCACCCCGCCACATCGGCAAGATCGGGCACGAGCCGGTTGATCTGGGCCTGATAGCCGTCGGCCAGCGATCTCAGGTTGCCGCCTGCGTCACCATGGGCGAGAAGATTGATATGCTCGAAAGGATCGCTTTCGCTTTCATAGAGCTCCTCCCCTCCGTTCCAGTAGCAGCTATAGCGATGCGTCTTGTTCCGCAGGGAAAAGGCGACCCGACCCCCTTCGGGCGTGTCTTTTTCCCACTTTCCCCAGATCGAGATCACCGGCTCCGGTCGCTGCCACGGCTCTCCTGCAAGAACAGGTGAGAGGTCTTCGCCATCCAGACGATGTTTGGCGGTTGCGCCTGAAAGGCGGCACAGGGTCGGATAAAGATCAAGGAGCGAGACAGGTTCGCGGCAGTCCCCGGTCGCAATCCCGGGGCCCGAAATCATAAGCGGGACACGCAAGGCGCGTTCCCACAGAGTGAATTTGCGGAATGCCAGCTTTTCTCCAAACTGCCACCCGTGATCCGACCACAAGATGATGACCGTGTTGTCGATCTGCCCCGTCTCTTCCAGACGATCGAGAACCTTGCCAAAAAGCGCGTCAGCATAGGAAATCGACGCCAGATAAGCCCTCAGAAAATCGTTATATTCCCCCATACGGTGCAGCACCCAACCGATCCGCCGGTTGATGAAATCGAGCGACTCGGGCGGAAGCCCCTCCTGCAATTTCAAAAAGTTGGGGGTGAACTTCTTGCCCCCAAGGCCCGGCGGCGGATCCACCTGCTCGGGATAGAGATCGAAATATTCCTGCGGCACGATAAACGGCAAATGCGGCCGGTAGAGGCCAAAGGCCCAGAATTGCCTGTCCTGCCCGGGCTGAATCCTTTGGCACAGCCAATCGGTATTCGCCGCGTCGAAATTTTCGTGGGGGTCAGCGGTCGGGTCGGGGCCGAAATCCGACATCGGCCTTAGCGCGCGGGTTTTCACTGTCTGGCTGATGGGGGGATATTTCTTGTGTTCGGCAGCGGTGTTGAACTCGGTCCAGTCCTCAGGATCGATCCCCCGCACGTCCATGTGAAAGATCTTGCCCGCGCCGATCGTGGCATAGCCTGCATCCCGCATCGCGCCAACAAGCGAGAGCCTCTGCGCCGGCGGGTAGTGATCCGACCAGAACTGAAAGTTGTTATAGACCCCGGTTTCCCAAGGCGCCTGACCAAAGAGCGTCGCGGTGCGCGACGGCGAACAGGCCGGCACCGTTGCATAGGCATTTCGAAAGACCATTCCCCGTGCCGCAAGCCGGTTGAGGTTGGGAGTGCGCACTTGCGGATGGCCGCCAAGAGGCTCGATCCAATCGTTAAGGTCTTCAATCGAGGCAAAGAGAAAATTCATGGCGCGAACCTAGCAAGAAGGATTTGCCTCGCACAGAGACTTCGCACGGAGGCTTCGCGCGGCCGAGGCGGAAAAGGCATGAATAGGTGGGGATTACACAAGGGTCGTTTTGAATGCTTGATGCCGACCCCCATTGCATCTTATCACGCGGCCCAATTACTGTTGGACTGTTACCGCTATCGGAGGCCTCATGACGCACCCGGCTAACTCTCTTTTTCTTGTTGCCGATATCGGCGGAACGAACACCCGCGTCGCGCTCGCCGACGGGCGCCGAATCCTGCCGGCCACCATCCGCCGCTACAGCAATGCCGAGTTTCCGGGCCTCGAAAGCGTTTTGCGCCGTTATATCGACGACGAGGGCGGCGTCGATCCCAAGGCGGCCTGCGTGGCCGTGGCGGGCCCCGTCCGTGAAGGCCGCGCGACACTGACCAACCTCGACTGGACCATCGACAAAACAACCCTGATGCGCGCCACCCGGGCCGAGACTGTCGCCATTTTGAACGATCTACAGGCTCAAGGCCACGCACTCGGGCATCTAGAGCCGTCTGTGATTCGCCCGATCCTTGCCGGCCCTGCCGCGCAGGGTCAGGCCGCTCGGCTCGTCATCGGGGTGGGCACAGGATTCAACGCGGCACCGGTATTTGAGACCGGACAGGGCCGCCTCGTCCCGCCTTCAGAGGCCGGACACGCCAATCTGCCGATCCGGACCGATGCCGATCTGCGCCTGTGCCGCTATGTCGAGACTGCCCACGGATTTCCGGGGGTCGAGGATGTTCTTTCGGGCCGCGGCCTTGAGAGGACCTATGCGTGGCTCG
>JBFEXG010000259.1:0-3604 GCA_041546005.1 Paracoccaceae bacterium | reverse complement strand
TTTCCAGATCAACCGCAGCTATCTGCACGACCGGACGACCGAGACCCTCGGCCTTCTGTTCGATATGCACTGGCCCTCGCGGCAGTTCGCCACCGCCCGTGGCGTGCGGCGCAGCCCGTTTCACGACCGACTGGTGGCGGCAGGCGCTTGGATGGCCGAGGCGGCGGGGTGGGAACGCCCGGGTTTCTTCGCCAAACCGGGCGAGACACCGGAGATCGCCTATTCCTATGGACGGCCAAGCTGGTTCGACAACGTTGCCGCCGAATGTCGCAACACTGCCGAGAACGCGACGCTCTTCGATCTGTCGTGTTTCGTGAAATACGCGGTCGACGGGCGCGATGCTTGCGACGTTCTCAATCGTATCTGCGCGAACGATATCGACGTGGAGCCGGGCAGGGTGATCTACACCCAGTGGCTCAACGAGGCGGGCGGGATCGAGGCCGATGTGACGGTGATCCGCCTCAGCGAGACCTCTTTCCTCGTCACATCCATCGCCGTCTCGCAGCGACGCGATATTGCGTGGCTCACCCGCCATATCCCCGAAGGCGCCCAGTGCTTTGCCCGCGACATGACCTCGGGCCTGCCGATGCTGGCGTTGATGGGCCCGAAGGCGCGGGCACTTCTCCAGACGCTCACGCCCGAAGACCTCTCCGACGCCGCCTTCCCCTTCGGCACAAGCCGCGAGATCGACCTCGGCTATGCTCGCGTGCGGCTGACGCGGATCACCTATGTGGGCGAGCAGGGCTACGAGATCCTGATGCCCGCCGAGTTTGCCGCCCATGTCTTTGACCGGATCGTCGAGGCGGGCCCTGCCTTCGGCCTCGGTCACGGCGGCTATTTCGCTATCAACTCGCTCAGGATGGAGAAGGGGTATCGCCACTGGGGCTACGATATTGGCGAGGAGGATACACCCTTCGACGCAGGCCTCGGCTTTGCCGTGGCGATGGACAAGGCCGGAGGTTTCATTGGCCGTGAGGCCTTGGCTGCGCAGAAGGCTGGCCCGCAGCGGCGGCGCATGGTGCAGCTGCGCCTGCCGATGGCGGACGCGCCGATGCTCTACCATCAGGAGCCGATCCTGCGGGATGGCGTGATCGTCGGCTCGGTGACCTCTGGTGCCTTTGGTCATCGGATCGGCGCCTCGCTCGGTATGGGTTATGTCGAATGCGCCGAGGGGGTGACGGCCGACTGGCTCGCATCTGGGAAGTGGGAAGTCGAGGTCGCGTGGACGCGCTATCCGATCGAGGTGACCTTCAAGGCGCCCTATGACCCCAAAGGCGAAAGGATCAAGGGATGAGTTTCAGCACCAAAGCGATGGTCATGCGCGGCGCGGGGGCACCGGAGGTCCTTCAGGCAAGTACGGTCAAACTTCCTTGGAATCCCGCCGGTGCGGACGTTCTCGTCCGGCTCGAGGCGGCGGCGATCAACCCCGCCGATCTCTATTTCCGCGAATACGGGCCCTATGTGGGCGCGGCCGAGGGCTGTGTCCTTGGCCATGACGGCGCGGGGGTGATCGAGAAGGTTGGAGCACGGGTCAAAGGCCTCAAGGCCGGTGACCGGGTTGCCTTTTGCAATGGTGGGGTGGGCGGCACTCACGGAACCTATGCCCACCATGCGGTTGTGCCTGCATCGCTTGTCGCGAAGATCCCTGACGGGGTGACAGCGACGCAGGCCGCCGCGGTAGCGCTGGTCTTCATCACCGGATGGGAATCCTTCAAGGAACGTGCCCGCGTGAAGAAGGGCGAGCGGGTACTCGTCCATGGGGGTGCTGGTGGCACCGGCCATATCGCCATCCAGATTGCCCGCGCCTTGGGCGCGCGGGTGGCGGCGACGGTGAGTTCGGACGAAAAGGCCGAGATCGCCACGCGGGCAGGCGCCGAAAGGATCATCCGCTATCGCGACGAGGATTTCGTCGAGGCAGCGTTAACGTGGACCGGGGGTCGGGGCCTTGACGCCGTGCTCGATAATGCAGGGGCCGAGGTCTTCCTCGACAGCATCAAGGCGCTTGCCCCTTATGGGCGGCTTGTGACGCTCATGGGCACGCCCGGCGATCTTGAAGACATGACCGCCTATAACAACAACCTCACGATCCATAACGTGATGATGCTGACGCCCATGTGGAAAGGCCTCGCTGCCCACCGCAGGCGGCAGAAACGGATTCTGGAACGGGCGCTCGACTGGCTCGCCTCCGGCAAGATCCATGTAAATATCGCGGCGACCTATCCTTTGGGCGAGGTTGCCGCTGCCCATCGCGCGCTTCAATCTGAGGGCGGGCGAGGCAAGATCGTTTTGACCATGTAGGCAAGGAAGCATCGATGAACGACACCGCACCTGCACCGCGTACGATCAAGGAAGAGATGGAGGCTGGCCGCCGCCTGACCGACGATTTCGGATGGCCGACCGTCATCTTGTTTCTCGGCCTCTTCGCGACGTTCTTCTTTGCGATCTGGGCCTCGATGACCGGCCTCATCAGCTATTTTTGGGGCGCGGCGATCAATACGCTCTTCATCTACGCGCTCTACACGGTCGTGCACGAAGCGATCCACGGCAATATCTCGTCGCGCCGAAAGTCCTTGCGTTGGGTGGATCTCGTCGTGGGAACTGCGGCCTGCATCCCGTTGTTTCTGTTCTACTATCCGCATCTGAAGCAGCACATGGTGCACCACACCAAAGCGAATACGGACGACGATCCGGATATCTATGCCCGTGGCGGCTTCCTTGGCTGGGTGTTCCTGCGGTTGCCCAAAGCGCTGATAGCCTATTTCTCGCCGTGGAACCTGCGGGACGACTGCATCCGCTATGGCGTGCCGAAGTGGCAGGTCACGGTTAGTTGGATCACCTTCGCTCTGCAATGGGCTGTTCTGATTGTCCTTTTGGCCTTTGGATATTGGAAAGAGCTGCTTGTTCTGTGGTTCGTTCCGTGGTGGGTCGGTCAGACGGTGATGCTCACGCTCTTTACTTGGACGCCGCATCACGACCATCACGACACCGGCCGCTACAAAGACACCCGCGAGTCGCTGTTTCCTTTCGCCAATTTCCTGCTCCTCGGTCAGAACCACCACCTGATCCATCACATGATGCCGGGGGTGCAATGGTATCGGTATGAAAGAGTTTTCAACGAGATACGACCCTTTCTTGAGAAAAATGGCGTGCGGATCGAGGGCTTCTGGCCGGTTCCCCGTGAGAAGCGGGAGGCGGCGGAGTGATTCCCGAACAGTTTCTCCAAAACTGGGATTGGGACATCCCGATCCCGATCCGCTATGGCCCGGGTCGGGTGCGCGAGGTCGGGGCGATTTGTGCGTCCCGCGGGATCGCAAACCCGCTGATCGTCACCGACAGGGCCAGCGCGGGATTGCCCTTTGTGGGGGCGGTGCAGGCCTCGGTTTCAGGGGCGGGATTGAAGGTTGGGCTTTTCACCGACGTCTCGCCCAATCCGACCGACATTGAGGCTGCGCGCGGCGCGGAGGCCTTTCGCGCTGGCGGCCATGACGCGGTGATCGCGCTTGGCGGCGGCTCTGGCATGGACGCAGGCAAAGCGGTGAGCCTTATGGCTTCGGGGGATCGCCCGTTGTGGGACTTCGATTTCGATGTGCCGCCGCCCGATGGT
>JBFEXG010000094.1:0-8515 GCA_041546005.1 Paracoccaceae bacterium | reverse complement strand
GGCGGTAGGACAACCGCCACGCGGCTTGCCGCAATCGCCTCGATCCGGCCAAGGCGGGCTGTGCCCTCAGCACCACGATCCAGCCGCAAAGCGTTGGAGGAAAAGAGAAATCCAACAAGATCATGCCCCGTGGCCGCGCGAAAGCTGGCGTAGGTCTTGTAGGGGAGTCCAAGCTCCTTGGCGCGGTTGACCCTCAAACGCACCACCTCGATCGGCAGGGTCGGCAAAAGCTCTTCGCGGGCCTTCTTCCAGGCGATCCGCCGCCACGAGCCGCCACTTTCCAGCGTCGGCCCGCCGTTATGGCCGATGCCCGCCCCTAGGCCCATTCCTGCAGCCGCGCCACATAGCGCGCCATGGTATCGACCTCTAGGTTGATCTTGTCGCCCACCTTGGCCGCGCCCCATGTGGTCACTTCCTTGGTATGCGGGATCACGTTGATGCCGAAGGTCGCGCCGTTGACCTCATTGACCGTGAGCGAGGTGCCGTTGAGCGCAATCGAGCCCTTGGGCGCGATGAATTTCGCCAAGTGTTCTGGCGCACGAAAGGTCATGCGGGTGCTGTCGCCCTCGTCGTGCATCTCAATGAGATCTGCCACGCCATCGACATGGCCGGAAACGATATGCCCGCCCAGCTCGTCGCCCACCTTGAGCGCCCGCTCGAGGTTGATGCGCGTGCCCGCTTTCCAGCCGCCGATGTTGGTGAGGCTGACTGTCTCGGCGCTGATCTCGACGTCGAACCAGTTCTTCGGCGCAGTGCCGAGCGCCACGACCGTCAGGCACACGCCGCTGCAGGCGATCGACGCGCCGATGTCGATACCCGAAACATCATAGCTCGTGCCAATACGCGCCCGAAGGTCGCCACGCTGCTCAAGCTCGAGGATCTCTCCCATGTCGGTGACAATGCCGGTAAACATCTTCGCTCCTTCTGCCTTGCCTTTGCCTAGCGCCTCGCCCGCAGGCAGGCAAGACAAGCCTCGCATTCCCTCATCGGCCTCTGCTAGAGTCCTCAAAACACCGAGACCGCCATGAGCAGCACCGAAACCCGCAGATTCCTGTTCCTGCAAGGCCCGCACGGGCCTTATTTCCGACAGCTCGGGCGGATGCTAAGCGCTGCCGGCGCCGAGGTCTGGCGGGTTGGCTTCAATGCCGGAGACCGCGCTTTTTGGCCCAAAGATCAGAGCTTTATCCCCTACGCCGGTGCGCCGGAGGATTGGGAGACAACGCTCAACGCCCTCCTCGACGACAAAGCCATCACAGATATCGTTCTTTACGGCGACACACGACCGATCCACGCCCTCGCGGTTGGCGCTGCCAAGGCCAAAGGGATAACAATCCATGTTTTCGAGGAAGGCTATCTCCGGCCTTATTGGGTGACCTACGAGCGGGGCGGGTCGAATGGACATTCGCGCCTGATGGAGTTGAGCGTCGCAGAGATGCAAGAAGCGCTCGCTCAGTCCGATACGGATGTGCCGCAACCGCCGGCCCACTGGGGCGACATGCGCCAACATGTGTTCTACGGGGCGCTCTATCACTGGTTTGTTCTTTTCTGGAACGGCGCCTTCCGCAATTTCCGCCCGCACCGCGAGCTTCCGGTACGGACCGAAGCCGCCCTCTATACGCGCCGCCTCCTCCTGATGCCGCTTTTGGCGCTCGAGCGCACGATCGCGACCGCCCGCATCCGGTTTGGAGGGTTCCCCTATCACCTTGTCCTCTTACAACTTGAGCACGATACAAGTCTCAGGGATCATTCCCCTTTTTCGCGCCACGAGGACTTCGTCAACCTGATCGTCGAAGGCTTTGCCAAAGGGGCACCGGGGCATCACCACCTCGTGTTCAAGGCACATCCCCTCGAAAACGGCCGCAGCCCCCTGCGGCGGATCATCCACGATGCGGCGTGCAAATATGGGGTCGCGGGGCGGCTGCATTATGTGGGCGGAGGCAAGCTGGCGCATCTCTTGAACGACGCCAGAACCGCTGTGACGGTGAACTCGACCGCGGCGCAACAAGTTCTCTGGCGCGGCATCCCCCTCAAGGTTTTCGGCCGCGCCGTCTATGCCAAGCCGGAATTTGTCTCGACCCAAGCCTTGCCCGACTTCTTCGCGCGGCCCGATCGCCCTGATAGCAGCGCCTACCGCGACTATCGCCGATATCTTTTGGAGACCTCGCAGGTTCCAGGCGGCTTCTATTCGGCGCGCGGGCGGCGTCAGCTCTTGCGGCAGATCGTCGATATGATGCTGGACGAGGCTGATCCCTATGAGGCGCAGAAGGCCGGCCGCGTGCCGCCCCGACAAAACCTCAAAGCCGTCAGCTAGCGCGGCAGGGGCGCAACAGTCCTGATTCGCTCCTGCCCAGCTGATCGACGAAGCGCTGGATTTTGCGGCGGGATTCCGATAGTTTGGCAAAAAAATAACGAGGCAGTACCAGGTCGAGGAGACCCGTGCAGTGAAAACCCTGACTTTGCGCCTTGCCCGCGGGGCGGCGTTGCTTGCCGTTGTGGCGACGATATCCGCCTGCGGCCTGCCCCGCTCCGGCCCTAACAAGCAAGAAATCTTCTCAGGCTCCGTCCTGAGGGAAGGCGACGCGTTCGTGCTTGCCGTCGACGACAGGATCAACCGGATCGCCGGCGTTACCCCTGCACTTGGGTTCAGCGACGAATTCCTCAACAGCTCGGTCATGGGTTCCGACACGATCCGCGCGGGCGACGTGCTTGGCCTGACGATTTGGGAAAACGTGGACGATGGCCTTTTGTCGGTCGCGGGCGCCCCTGCCACACGACTTGAAGAGGTTCAGGTCGACGGCGAGGGCTATATCTTCGTTCCCTATGCTGGCCGCATCAAGGCCGCTGGAAGCTCGCCCGAAGCGATCCGCCAGACCATCACTGAAAAGCTGGCGGTTCAGACGCCTGAGCCCCAAGTCGAAGTGCGCCGCGTGGCTGGCGACGGCTCGACTGTGACGATCCTCGGGACAGGCGGCGGCCAAGGCGTCTTCCCGATCGAACGACCCACCCGCACCCTCGCGGCCATGCTCGCAAGCGCCGGCGGCATCCAGGGCACCCCCGAAATCACCCGCATTACCGTGATCCGCGGCAACAAAGCCGGCTCGATCTGGTTCAGCGACCTGCAACAGCATCCAGAGTTTGACATCGCGCTGCGAAACGGCGACCGTATCAATGTCGAAGATGATGGCCGCGCCTTCACCGCGCTTGGCGCGACAGGTTCGCAGCGCCGCGTGCCCTTCTTCAGCCCGACCATCTCAGTGATCGACGCGCTGGCTCAGGTCGGCGGCCTGTCCTCGGTCACCGCCGACCCGACCGGTATCTTCGTCTTCCGCAATGAACCCGAGGAAATCGCCCGCCAGCTCATGGGCGACGATACGCTCATCGGCGATCAGCGCGTGATCTATGTGCTCGACCTGACCCAACCCAACGGCATGTTCATGGCTCGCGATTTCGCGATCCGCGATGGCGATACGGTCTATGTCACCGAAGCCCCGTTTGTTCAGTTCAACAAGGCGATCTCGGCGGCAACCGGGACCCTATTCCAAGTTAACGGGCTTGGCAGCCTCGCCTCCGGTGGCTGAAAAGACAAAAACGAATGACGGAGCCGCCGCAGAGACCCTGCGGCGGCTTTATGTTTTCAGCGGTGGATTTCTGACCGAGGGGCGCGTGCGGCGAATCCTGACCTTGGCAGGATATGACAGCACGCTTGGCAAACCCGACGAAGACGATCTCGTCGGCGTTTGGGGCCAAAGCCCGACAAGCCCCCGCGGGGGAAAGGTCGCCGAATGGACCGGCGCCAACCTTCTGCGGGTGGAGGATGCCTTCCTGCGCTCGGTTCTTCCGGGGCGGATGGGCGAGCCGCCAATCGGCCTCAGCCTCGATCGCAGCGGCGTGCATTTCGATCCCTCGACGCGTTCGGATCTGGAAAAGATCCTCGCGGAAGACCCTCTCGACGATGCCGCGATCCTGACCCGAGCACGGGACGGGATCGAGCGGATGAAACGGCTCCACCTCTCGAAATACTCTGCCTTTGATCCCGCGATTCCGGCGCCCGATCCGGGCTATGTTCTGGTGATCGACCAGACAAAGGGCGATGCCTCGATCAAAGCAAGCCGCGCCGACAGCAATGCCTTCAAGGAGATGCTGTTCCTCGCCCAAGAGGAGAACCCCGGCGCAAGGATCATCATCAAGACCCACCCCGAAAGCCGGAATGGCCTGCGGGAGGGGTATTTCTCCAAGATGAAAGCCGAAGGGCGGATCGAGATTTGCGATGCGCCCCTCTCGCCTTGGGCGCTGCTCGAAGGGGCGATTGCGGTCTATACGGTCTCCTCGCAGCTCGGTTTTGAAGCGATCCTCGCGGGCCACAAGCCCGTGGTTCTGGGCCAACCCTTCTATATGGGCTGGGGCCTGACCGACGACCGCCAACCGCTCGACCGCCGCCAACGCAACCTGACCCGCGCTCAGCTCTTCGCCGCGGCGATGATCCTCTATCCGGTCTGGTATGATCCCTATCGCGACCGGCTCTGCAGTTTTGAATGTGCTCTCGACACGATGGAAGCGCTTACCCGCGCTTGGCGCGACGATCATCGCGGCTGGGCGGCGATGGGCATGAGCCGCTGGAAGCACCCGCATCTGCGGGCGATGTTCGGCGGCGCCAAGGGGATCACGTTTTGCAAGAGCCCCCCGCAAGACGGCACGCCGCTCATGGCTTGGGCCGGACGCATGGACGACACCGCACAGGCGGCCGGCGCGGTGCGGGTCGAGGACGGGTTTCTACGCTCTCGTGGCCTCGGCGCTCGGCTCGTGCCGCCCCTGAGCCTCGTGCTTGACCGGCAGGGCATCTATTACGACCCGACCGCCCCCAGCGATCTTGAAGACCTGATCAACACGAGCGAAGGCCTTTCCGCGGCCGACCGTGCGCGGGCCGAAAAGATTGTCTCGCGGCTGACCCGCCACCGCATCAGCAAATACAACACCGGCGCCGGGGCCCTGCCACACGGCCTTCCGGCCGGGCGGCGCATCCTCGTTGTCGGGCAGGTCGAGGATGATGCCTCGGTCCGGCTAGGCGCAAGCGAGGTTCGCACCAACGAGGCCCTTTTGGCCAAGGCGCGCGCCGCCAACCCCGCTGCCGTCATCCTCTACAAGCCCCATCCCGATGTGGTGGCTGGCCTGCGCAAAGGGGCCGTTGCCGATCCCCTCGCCCATGCCGACGCGGTGCTCGACGACGTATCGGCTGCCGATGCCATCGATCTGGCCGATGATGTCTGGACGATCACCTCGACTCTCGGCTTCGAGGCGCTTCTGCGCGGCAAGCGGGTGACATGCCTCGGCCAGCCCTTCTACGCCGGCTGGGGCCTGACCGACGACCGCGCCCGCCCGATACCGCGCCGGCAAGCGCGGCCCGATATCGTTGCCCTCGCCCACGCCTGTCTGATCGCCTATCCGCGCTATTTCGATCCTGTCACGGGAATGGCCTGCCCAGTCGAGGTCGCGCTTGAAAGGCTCGAGAGCGGTGAGTTGCCGTCGATGCCGCTCAAGACGCGAATTGCTTCAGAACTTCAGGATCTTATGGCGCTACTCAAACCGCGCCGCTAGGCCTTGCAGCGCCAGACGCTCTGAACATCGGGCCCAATGCGGCCCACTTCTGCCAGCTCGAACCGCGGCGCATTCCCCAGCCGGTCAATCCCCATCGCCCCAAGCGACGGCGTGCCTTCGGCACCAATCGCGAGGCCTGCGGAATGCACGATCAGCTCGTCCACCAGCCCTTCGCGCAAAAGGCTTGCGGCCAGCGCCCCGCCGCCTTCGCACAGAACGCGCGTGAGGCCCTTTTCGGCCAGCGCCGCGAGGGCCGAGTTGGGCGACACCTGCCCATTTGAAATCTCGCAATGCAGGCATTCCGCACCAAGCGCCTGCCATTCCGCGCGCCGCGCCTCAGCCTCGGGGCCATGGCAAAGCCAAAGCGGCTGGCTCTTTGCTGTCTGCGCCAGCCGCCCATCGGTCAGCAGATCAAGACGGCGGGTGATGACAACGCGCACCGGCTGGCGCACAATCCCAAGGTCTCGGATATCCAGCATCGGATCGTCGGCTCGCGCCGTGCCACCGCCGATCAACACCGCATCGTGTCGCGCCCGCAACATATGGACCGCCCGCCGCGCATCGGGGCCGGTGATCCAGCGGCTCTCGCCGGTGGCGGTGGCGATCCGGCCATCGAGGCTCGACGCGATCTTTAGGGTGACAAAGGGGCGGCCCTTGGCGATGCGAGAGAAGAACCCGGCGTGATCCGCGTCGGCCTCGGCCTGCATCACGCCCGTTTCGACCGCAATCCCCGCCTTGCGCAAAATCTCGACGCCCCGCCCCGCCACGCGCGGATCGGGATCGCCCGAGGCAATGACCACCCGCGCCAGGCCTGCCGCCACCAGCGCCTCGGCGCAGGGCGGCGTCTTGCCGTGATGGGCGCAAGGTTCAAGCGTGACATAGGCGGTGGCCCCGCGCGCCGCCGCGCCCGCCTCGGCCAACGCTTGAGGTTCGGCATGGGGGCGACCGCCCTCGGCGGTCCAGCCGCGGCCAACAATCCGGCCCTCTTTAACAATTACACAGCCAACCGCGGGATTGGGCCAGACACGCCCCATCCCGCGCCGGCCAAGGCTCAGGGCCAGCGCCATGAAACGGCGGTCGGCCCCGGCGCTCACGTGTCGGATTTTTGGTTCGGGCGCAGCTCGTTGACGAATTTGTCGAAATCGCCCGCGGCCTGGAAGTTCTTGTAAACGCTCGCAAACCGGACATAGGCGACGGTGTCGATCCGGGCCAGCGTTTCCATCACGATCTCGCCGATTGTCTTCGACGGGATATCGGTCTCGCCAAGGCTTTCAAGCCGGCGCACGATGCCCGAGATCATCTGGTCGATCCGATCCGGCTCAATCGGCCGCTTCTGGAGCGCGATCCTGACAGAGCGCTCAAGCTTGTCGCGATCGAAATCCTCGCGCCGACCGTTCGACTTGATTACGACCAGATCGCGCAGTTGAACCCGCTCGTAGGTGGTGAAGCGGCCACCGCAAGCGGGGCAAAAGCGCCGGCGCCGGATCGCAACGTGATCCTCGGCGGGGCGGGAATCTTTCACTTGGGTATCGACGTTTCCACAGAACGGGCAACGCATGGTCTGTCCTCTTTTCGCCTGTTGGGTGTTGGTCCCCAGTTATCCACAGGCACTATAGGAGGGCAGGCACAGTTTGGGTAGCCCGATTTCCGACCCCCTAGATAGAGGGGGCGCCTGAGTGAATCATTTGCGCCACAACCTCACGGCGGTGCGCTTGGGCGCGATGTTCGAAAAGGTAAATTCCTTGCCAAGTTCCGAGCATCATTTTCCCTCCGACAACAGGAATCGACAAGCTGACAGGAAGGAGCGCCGCCTTGATATGCGCCGGCATATCGTCGGGGCCCTCGTAGGTATGGGTCAGATAGGCCATTTTGGGATCGGTCGTGGGCGGCACGAGCCTGTGGAAAAACTCGGTCAGGTCGGTCTGCACCTCGGGATCAGCGTTCTCCTGAATGAGGAGCGAGCAAGAGGTATGGCGGACGAACAGCGTGAGAAGCCCATCGCCCGAAACCCACCGCGCCACATCGCGGGTGAACTCATACAGGCCGGGGCCGGAGGTGGGGATGGTGAAGGTGGTGTGCATAATCACCTCCAATCGGAGTTCGTTTGCGCTGCAAGAGGCTCAGCGTCTGCAAAAAAGGCGCCCCGGAGGGCGCCTTTAGATCACTGATCCAAGAAACTCCGCAGTTTCCGGCTGCGGCTGGGATGTTTCAGCTTTCTCAAGGCCTTGGCCTCGATCTGGCGGATCCGTTCGCGGGTCACGCTGAACTGTTGGCCAACCTCTTCGAGGGTGTGGTCGGTGTTCATGCCGATGCCGAAACGCATCCGCAACACGCGCTCTTCACGCGGGGTGAGCGAGGCGAGGACGCGGGTCGTGGTTTCCTTCAGGTTCTCCTGAATGGCGCTGTCCAACGGCAGGATCGCGTTCTTGTCTTCGATGAAATCGCCAAGCTGGCTGTCTTCCTCGTCGCCAATCGGCGTCTCGAGCGAAATCGGCTCCTTGGCGATCTTCATCACCTTGCGAACCTTCTCGAGCGGCATCTGCAGCTTTTCAGCCAGCTCTTCCGGCGTCGGTTCGCGGCCGATCTCGTGCAGCATCTGGCGACCGGTGCGGACCAGCTTGTTGATCGTTTCGATCATATGGACCGGAATACGGATCGTGCGGGCCTGATCGGCGATTGAGCGGGTGATCGCCTGACGGATCCACCATGTCGCATAGGTCGAGAACTTGTAGCCGCGGCGGTATTCGAACTTGTCCACGGCCTTCATCAGGCCGATATTCCCTTCCTGGATCAGGTCGAGGAACTGCAGGCCACGGTTGGTGTATTTCTTGGCAATCGAGATCACCAGACGCAGGTTCGCCTCGACCATTTCCATTTTGGCCTGACGGGCTTCTTTTTCGCCTTTCTGGACCTGCGCCACGAT
>JBFEXG010000152.1:0-6060 GCA_041546005.1 Paracoccaceae bacterium | reverse complement strand
GCCGCAACACCCGCAGCGCAGATGGCAAAGCCCGCAACGATCGGTGGCTTGCGTCCGATCTTGTCGGAAAGTGGGCCGGTGACAAGCTGGCTTGCGCCCCAGACAAGGCCATAGGTCGCGGTGATCCAGCCGATTGTGACAAGGGCCACGCCTTGCGCCGCAAGATAGACCGGAACCAGCGCCCACATCAGCGCATCGACGAATTTCTCGACGCTGCCTGCTTGCGACAGCGCCTGAAAATCGCGGCTTTTCCAACTGACTAGGGCGAAAATACTCTTGGCGGATACGGCCGAGGCTTTGGCTTGGGCGGCAACCTGTGGACGGGTTTCGGCAAAGGCCAAGATCGCCGCCGCCAGCGCCAGAAGGTTGACGACCAGACCGAATGCAAAAAGCGCCGTGCGGGGATCGAACTGGCTCGCCAGATAACCCGTGGCAAGGCCGGCAATTGCCACACCACCATAGCCCGCGAATTCATTGACGCCTGTTGCCAGACCGCGCTGGTCGGCGCGGGCGATGTCGAACTTCGCAGTTACGGTCATCGACCAGCAAAAGCCCTGATTGATACCGAGAAGCACGTTGGCCGCGACGATCCAGCCCCAGCTGGGCGCGAGGAGGATCACGAAAGGGATCGGCAAGGCAACGAGCCAGCCCCAGATCAAGACCTTCCGCCGACCCACGCTATCGGACAGGCGACCCGAGACAAAATTCATCGCCCCTTTGACAAGGCCGAAGCTGACCACGAAGGCAAAGAGAGAGGCGACAGACCCTTGGGCGACGCCAAATTCCGTCTCTGCCATCGCCGGGATCACGGTGCGCTGAAGGCCAATTGTCAGGCCGACAAAGAAGACCTGCAGCAACTGCTGCAGAAAGGGACGCATATTTTCCCGCAGGCCCAGTTGGCGGACTGTAGTGTTGGTCATGTCGTCGATTCCGATTGCATCTGGGAGCGCGGGCGCATATCATTCAAGTAATTTATTGAATGATAGATACGAGCGAGACAGCACGATGTCAACGTCCAACAAACTGGCCCTGATCGAAGAATATGCCTCGATTGCGCGGGCACTCGCCTCGCCACACCGGATGCGGCTCTTGGAGCAGCTGGCGCAAGGCGAAAAGGGTGTCGATGCGCTCGCCGAGCGCACCGAGCTGAGCTTTGCCAATTGCTCGCAGCACTTGCAGGAATTGCGCCGCGTCGGGCTGGTCACAAGCCGACGCGAGGGAAAGGCCGTGATCTATCGCATGACCGACGATGACACGCTGCGCCTGATGGCGCTGATCCAGAAGATTGCCCGCAACAATATCGCGCGGGTCGATGAAATCCTTGACGGGATTGCGGGCGGCGTCGAACGCCCTGAACCTGTGTCGCGCGAAGTCTTGGCCGAGCGCCTTGCCGCGGGCGACGTTATCCTTCTCGACATCCGCCCGCCCGAAGAATTTGCGGCTGGCCACATTCCCGGCGCACTTAGCGCTCCGCTCGAGGAGGTCGGCGCCATTGCCGAAGCTCTTGATCCCGCGACCCCCATCTATGCCTATTGTCGAGGCCCCTATTGCCTCTACGCCGACCGGGCTGCGGCCGAGCTGCGCCAACGGGGCTTTGATGCCCGCACGGTCGAGGGTGGCTTGCCCGATTGGCGCGCCGACGGCCGCCCCGTGGCCGAAGGCGACAGGGCGATCGACGCGGTTTTCTAGCAAATCAGCCGAGTTGGTAGCCGGGCGTCGATTTCGAAATCGCCTGTTCTTCGGCATCCATATCCTCGGGGATACCTTCAAAGAGCGGCGTCGAGAGATAGCGCTCGCCGGTATCGGGCAACATACATAGGATGACCGAACCGGGCTCGGCCCGTTCCGCCACCTTTATAGCCGCGGCAAAGCTCGCCCCGCCGGAAATCCCCGTTAGGATGCCCTCTTTCTGCGCCAGCTTGCGCGCCCATTCGACACCTTCCGGCCCCGGGATCGGCAAGAGTTCGTCATAGCCCGCGCCATCGAGCAGCTCTTGCAAAACATAGGGGACGAAATCCGGGGTCCAGCCTTGGATCGGGTGTGGCTGGGCTATGGTCTGGCTGGCGGCCGGCGAATGGTCGGCGTTGCGCTTCTGCGCCTCTCCCTGCCCGACGATCTGAGAATTGGCCGGCTCGGCCATGATGATCTTGGTCTCGGGCCGCTCGCGGCGCAGAACCCGCGCGACGCCGGTGATCGTCCCGCCGGTGCCATAGCCGGAGACGAAGTAATCCAGCCGGTCGCCCTCGAAATCGCCAAGGATCTCGTGACCCGTGGTCATCTCGTGCATATCGGCGTTGTCTCCGGTCTCGAACTGATGGGCAAAGAACCAGCCGTTGGCCTTGGCCAGCTCCTCGGCCTTGCGATACATGCCGATGCCCTTTTCGGCCCGCGGCGTCAGGACAACCTTGGCGCCATACATCCGCATCAGCTTGCGCCGCTCGACCGAAAAGCTGTCGGCCATGGTCACAACTAGCGGATAGCCCTTCTGGGCGCAGACCATGGCAAGGCCGATCCCTGTATTGCCGCTCGTGGCCTCGACCACGGTCTGGCCGGGCTTGATCCGCCCTTCCCGCTCGGCCGCTTCGATGATGTTCAGTGCGAGCCGGTCTTTCACCGAACCAGCAGGATTGAAGAACTCGGCCTTCACATAGAGCCGCACACCAGACGGGCCGAGGTTATTGATGCGGATACAGGGCGTATCGCCCACGGTATCGAGAACCGAATCGAACACACGGCCGCGGCCGTGCAGGTGGCGGATTTCGTCTGATCTGTGCATGGATTTTCCTCCCCGAGAGACAACACAGCGGGCAATCCCCGCGCTCGTTTGGGAGCAGTCTAGCACATTTGCAGATCGGCTACGCTGGATTTGTGGAGAACTGACAAAAGAAGAGCGCCCGGACCTGAGGTCGGGCGCTCCTTTGAGATCTATTCCGAAAGACCTGCCGAAACCGGAAGGATATTCAGATCAGGCGGTATGCTTGATCGTGAAGAAATAGACGTTGCCTTCCTGATGGGTCTCCATCAGCTCGTTGCCGGTGGTGCGGCAGAAGGCTTCAAAGTCTTTCACAGCGCCGGGATCGGTCGCCTGGATTTCGAGGGTGCCGCCGGTCGGCAGATCCTTGAGGGCCTTCTTGGCACGCAGGATCGGAAGCGGGCAGTTGAGGCCCTTTGCGTCGAGGGTTACGTCAGCCATTAGTTTCGTCCTTTAGATATAGAGATTGATTTCACTTTTGGTCGCGACCTCGACCCAGGAGGCAGCGCCGCCGATGGCGACCCCGTCAATCAGGTCTTCGCGCTTATACTCGAACAGATCGAGGGTCATCTGGCAGGCGATCATGTTGACGTCGGATTCGATCGCCATCTCGCGCAGTTCTTCGACCGAGGCGACACCCTTCTTCTTGATGAGGTTCTTCATCATCGCAGTGGTCAGGGCCGGGGCGCCGGGAAGGGCCGCCATGATGTTGGGCATGGCCATGTGGCCGCCCATCATCGGCATTTCCATCGCCGAATTGCCAAGGGTCGTGACCTTGAGGTTCATGTCTTTCTTCAAAAGGCCAAGGCCGTAGAAAGTGAAGAACATAGTCACGTCAAGCCCCATCGCCGCTGCGGTGGTGGCAAGGATAAACGGAGGATAGGCCCAGTCGAGCGTTCCCTTCGTCACGATGATCGACATCGCCTTTGCGTTTTGTTCGTCCGCCACTGGACCTCTCCTCTCATCCTGTGGCCGAGCCTTGCGGCCCGGGTTTACGATGCGCTCTGGATCAGGCGCATCCTGCAAATTCATCTGCGGCCATCTTGGCCTCATAGGGGGCGGCAACGGCCGAGCCGGGGGTCAGGATGGCATCGGCTTCGCCTTGATCGGCCGGTTTGATCCGCACCATCCAGCCGGCGCCGTAGGTGTCGCTATTGGCCAGCTTGGGATCATCCACCAGCGCCGAGTTCACTTCGACGATCTCGGCGGTGAAGCCGAGCTTGGCCGGGCCCACCCATTTGCCGCTCTCGACTGTAGCGCAGCTTTTGCCGGCCTCGATGGTCTTGCCAGCTTTCTTGCCGGTGAAGGCCACAAGCTGGCCGGCCATGCCGGTCGCGATCATGGTCATGCCGGCGGTATAGGTGCCATCGCCCTCGGGGCGGTACCACAGGTTGTTCGGCACGTCGTAAAATAGATCGTCCGGAAGATTACATCCACGTACCACTGGCATCGGTCGACTCCTTCGTCTTCAATTCGTTATTGTGCTGTCCGCACTGTGCAGCGGACGTGATGAGCAGCAGAAATCACCCAAGCCACTTTCATGGAGTTTGCCTCCGACGAACAGCCCCAGATGCCGCAGAACATGGGCTTCGAGCATCAGGTGGTGGCGAGCTTGGGCAAGGTCGCCCTCGGATAATGACATCTCGACGACGTTCCGCAAATACACAAGTTCACGGCAAGTCTCGCGGCAGGCGTTGAACGAGGGATTGCCCTTGGCACCCTGACGATGGAGCGCCAGAAGGCGATAACCCTCGACCTCTTCTTCGGTCGGAACGTTGCCTGCGGCCGCGACCCAAGCCTCGAGCACGACCTCGCCTGCGCCAAGAAGCTGCTTGGCGGCGTCGAGCGGCGCAGAATCGGAGGCGGCCGAAGCCGCTACGGCATCGGCCAGCGCAATTGCGCCATCAAGATCGAGGGGCGCCTGAATGGTCATCCGAGGCCCTTTTCCTTGAGGAAGGCGCGCGAGTCCGACAGGTTTTCCTGAACGCCCACTTTCGAGGCCGAGAGGCCCAACGCCATGCCCAGAAGCTGCGTGAAATATAGGATCTTCACGTTGGTCTTGCGGCCCAGAACCTTCTCGGCGCGAACCTGATGCATCTCGAGGCCGGTGTGGCAGGTCGGGCATTCGGTGGCGATCACCTCCGCGCCGCAGGCCTCGGCCGTCTCGATGATGTTCAGCACGAGCTTGGTCGACATATCGCTGTCGGACAGCGAATGCGCGCCACCACAGCAGGCGGTTTTCAGAGGGAACTCGACGTTCTCGGCACCAGCGGCGGCGAGGAGATCGTCCATGAAATGCGGCTTGGCGGTCGATTCGGTGCCCGGGCCCTTGTCCTTCTCGGGGAAGATGTGGCGCGGGCGCGTGTACATACAGCCGTAGTAGTTGGCGACCTTGATGCCCTTGAGCGAGTTCTGGACCTTCTTGGCCAGCTCTTCCTCGCCCACAGCCTTCTTGATCCAGTCGAGCGCGTGAATGGTCTCGACCTTGCCGGGCTTGTAGGCATCGTGGCCGGCCTTGGCGCTGATGCGCTCGTTCACTTCGACCGACTTGGGATCGTTGGCGAGGTCGTACTCGGCCTTCTTGAGGTTGTGATAGCACCCGTTGCAGGGCGCCATAACCTTGTCGAAACCCATGTCCTCGGCAATCGAGAGATTGCGCGCGGAAAGGTAGGTCTGGATCTTGGGGTCAACGTTCTTGACCTCCATCGCGCCGCAGCAGTTCCAGTTCTCAAGCTCCACAAGCTCAAGACCCAAGGATTTACCCACCGCTTTGGTCGAGCGGTTGTAGGCGTGGCCGGTGCCTTCAAGGGCGCAGCCCGGGTAATAGGCGACCTTCTTGAGATCGTTGCTGCCGTCCATTAGTGGCCTCCCTTGGCGCCGACAGCAGCACGGTTCGCCGCTTCGACCTCTTGTACATATTCATTGATCGCCCGGCGCGATTTGGACCAGTTGCGAGTGCGCGGGCGCCGCACGACCGCCATGCCCATCCGCATCAGGTAGAAAACCGGGAAGCGGAGGGCGAGGCCCTTGATCAGCGCCACCAGCCATGGCTGAGCGAGCGGCTGTTCGGTGCGGCGGAAGAAGTTCATGATGACGCGGCTTTCCTCGATCTTGCCGGTCTTGATGACCTGACCCGAGAATTCCTCGTCAAACTCGGTCGAGGGGCTCTTGGGCGTGTGGCCCTTGAGCTCGAGCCAATGCGCGGTGGCCTTCATGACGCCTTCCGGCACTACGTCGCGCGGGCAGGCATAGGTGCATTTGTTGCAGGAGACGCACTGCCAGATGATGTCCTTGTCGCGCAGCAGCTC
>JBFEXG010000282.1:0-3218 GCA_041546005.1 Paracoccaceae bacterium | reverse complement strand
CGGCTCATCAAGCAGGACGACTTCAGGTGAGATCGCAAGGGCCCTGGCGAGAGCGACACGTTGTTGCTGTCCACCGCTCAATTGTCCCGGGCGCCGCTTCTCAAATCCTTTGAGTTTGACCAGATCAAGTCCTTCCGCCGCTTCCTCCTCTTCGCCCGCGATACCATCCGCTGGCGCCGCCCGATGGAGCCCGACATCCACTGGTCGGCCATGTCGGGCCATATCTCGACCTTCATCGTCAATGGCGGCCGCTATGACCAGATTTTCTGGACCGAGGATTTCAATCCCGGGATGCAGAAGGTTCTCGACGCGATCGAGACGCCGCACAAGGTCGATCTGAAAAAGATCCCCCGCTTCAACGAGAGCGAAGGCCACGGGCCGAAACGGGCGCATCCGGTCGAGGATTATTTCGACGATCTGTCGATGCACTTGATGTTCGAGATCTACAAGAAAGACTTTCAGCTCTTCCGCTATGATTTCGAGAACCCCGCCAACAAGATGCCGACGGGCGAACTCGACCTTCAGGAAATCCACGCCAAACTAGGCGACTAGCCTTTCGTGTGCGCTCCGGCGGTCAGCGAAAGGAACACGTCCTCAAGGTTGGCCTCTTGCGTCTTCACATCGCGAATGGCGATGCCCGCTTGGCGCACAGCCGCCAGCACGGCTTCGGCCGGAACCTGCGTTGTGCGATAGGTGAACTCCAGCGCGCCATCGTCGCGCAGACGCCCCTCAACCCCTTTGGGCAGATCGGGTAGGGCGGCGGGTGCTTCGGGCACGATCACCATCGTCTTGACGTCAATCCGGCCAAGGAGGTTGGCGGTCGTGTCGCGGGTCACAAGCGCGCCGTGGTTGATGATGGCGATCTCGTCGCACATCGCCTCTGCTTCTTCGAGGTAGTGGGTGGTGAGGATGATCGTCATGCCCTGCTCATTGAGCTTGCGGACATTGGCCCAGAGCATGTTGCGCAGCTCGATATCGACGCCAGCGGTTGGTTCGTCCAACACCAGAATTTGCGGCGTATGCACCAGCGCTTTGCCCAGAAGAAGCCGCCGCCGCATCCCGCCTGAAAGCGTGCGCGCATAGGCGCCGGCCTTGTCAGTGAGGCCGATGAGGGCGAGGATCTCGTCGGTCTTGCGCTGCGCGGGTGGCACGCCGTAGAGGCCCGCCTGTACCTCGAGGCTTTGGCGGGGGGTGAAGAAGGGGTCGAGGTTCGGCTCTTGCGGCATGACGCCGATCGAGGCGCGGGATTGGCGCGGGTTTACGTCTTGGTCAAAGCCCCAGATGCGGACCTGCCCCGAGGTTTTGTTCACAAGGCCCGCGAGGATATTGATGATCGTCGATTTGCCGGCGCCGTTCGGCCCCAGAAGGCCGAAGATCATGCCGCGCGGAATCGTCAGGTCGATGCCCTTGAGCGCCTCTTTCGGCCCCGATTTCGCCGAGCCGCGATAGGTCTTGCGAAGGCCGGTGATTTCGATGGCGTTCTCGGTCATGAAGGGCTTTCCAGTCTTGCCGGTGCGGCTCGTTGTTATACACTAGCCTGATCTATGCGGGCCAGCGCCCGGCGGCAACAGATGAAGGCAATGCAATGACCATTCCCGCCCCCGAAACCAAGATCGTCGAAACCTGGCGCGTGGCCTGTGACGGTGGCGAAGGAGCGCTGGGCCATCCCCGCGTCTGGCTCAATATCCCGCACGACAAGGGCTGGGTCGAATGCCCCTACTGCGACTGCCGCTACGTGCACGGCAAGGCTGCGGAGTCGGAAGATAGCGCCGCCTAGAGAGGCGGACCGACAACCTGCATCCCATGCAATTCGAATAGCTTGGCAAACTCCGGCGGGCTCATCTGCCCCGCTGCGCTTCCTGCCGCGAAGAACTCTTCCATCGTTCCGGCAGGTAGAAATGTCACCATCAAGCGGCCAGTCTGGCTGGTGTTCCGAAAGCTGTGCGGGATGCCCTTTGGCGCAAGAACGGAATCACCCGGTGCTAGGCTGAAGACGTTGTCGCCAACTCGAATGTCGAACTTGCCTTCGGTTACATAGAACCACTCATCCTGATCATGGTGAAGGTGAAGTGGCGGCCCTCCGGGAGAATGACGGATCGTATCGAACACCGTGGCCATGCCGCCCGTATCGGCAGAGGAAACCTTGAGATGAAACTCGCCATTGAGAAAGGCAAAGGGCCTTGCGTTGCGGTCTTGGTTATGGGGAACAATCGGGGGGAGTTGGTCGGCACTGGTCATCGAGAAAGCCTCAGGGCAGGGGATCTGCACTCGCACTCTAACACGCCAGCTGCCAATAAACGCCAGAATTCGGAATTGCCTCGGGGCTGGCAGCATTTCCGCAAAGATGGCATGACTGTCGGACGCAAGATTTCGAGGGGAGCGCGATGACCTTTGGCAAAGGATGCCACCTGCACCTGATCGACGGCTCGGCCTTCATCTTCCGCGCCTATCACGCGCTTCCACCGCTGACGCGCAAGTCCGATGGCCTGCCGGTTGGGGTGGTGTCGGGCTTCGTGAATATGCTCCAGCGCTATATCGAGAATAACTCGGGCAGCGACGCGGCGACCCATGTGGCGGTGATCTTCGACTATTCGGGCCGCTCCTTCCGCAACGACCTTTACGACAAATACAAGGCCAACCGCCCCCCCGCGCCCGAAGACCTGATCCCCCAGTTCCCGCTGACGCGCCGCGCCACAGAGGCGTTCAACATCGCCTGCAAGGAGATCGAGGGCTACGAGGCCGACGATATCATCGCCACGCTCGCCCATCAGGCGCGGGATGCGGGTGGGCGGGTGACGATCATCAGCTCCGACAAGGACCTGATGCAACTTGTGGGCGACGGGGTCGAGATGTTCGACCCTATGAAGAACAAGCGGATCGACCGAGAGGGCGTGATCGAGAAATTCGGCGTTGGCCCTGAGCGGGTAATCGACGTTCAGGCGCTCGCGGGCGACAGCGTCGATAACGTGCCCGGAGCGCCGGGGATCGGCATCAAGACGGCGGCGCTTCTGATCAACGAGTTTGGCGATCTGGAGAGCCTTCTGGATCGCGCCGAGGAAATTCCCCAGCCCAAGCGCCGCGAGACGCTGATCGTCAACCGCGAGCAGATCGAGCTTTCAAAGCGCCTCGTCTCGCTCGATTGCGAGACGCCCCTCGATTTCACGCTCGATGATCTCGAGGTGCGCGATCCCGAGCCCGATGCGCTTTTCGGCTTCCTT
>JBFEXG010000378.1:0-1603 GCA_041546005.1 Paracoccaceae bacterium | reverse complement strand
GAGGCGAGGTGATCGCTTATGACAAGCTCGCGCTGACCACTGGTTCGACCCCCCGCCGCCTTCCTGCCGCGATTGGCGGTGATCTGGAGGGCGTCTTCACCATGCGCGACCTCAAGGACGCCGACCGGCTCGCCCCCGAGATGCAACCGGGGCGGCATATGCTCGTGATCGGCGGTGGCTATATCGGGCTTGAGGCGGCGGCGGTGGCCGCGAAAAGCGGGCTCAAGGTTACGCTCATTGAAATGGCCGACCGTATCCTCCAGCGCGTCGCCGCGCCGATCACCTCGGATTTCTTCCGCGATCTTCACAGGGGCCACGGCGTCGATATCCGCGAGGGGATCGGCCTCAAGAGCCTGACCGGCGAGGGCCACGTCAGCGGGGCCGAGTTGAGCGATGGTAGCCACCTCGACGTCGATCTCGTCATCGTTGGCATCGGCATCACGCCCAACACCCAGCTTGCCGAGGCGGCGGGCCTCAAGATCGAGAACGGCATCTGGACCGACAGCCACGGCCGCACCAGCGACCTCAGCATTTGGGCTGCGGGCGATTGTGCCTCACTCGTCTATCACGGCCAGCGCATCCGGCTTGAGAGCGTCGGCAACGCCATCGATCAAGCCGAGGTCGTGGCGCAGAACATGATGGGCGGGGATGTCGCCTATGTGCCGCGCCCGTGGTTCTGGTCGGACCAGTATGACTGCAAGCTGCAGATCGGCGGGCTCAACATCGGCTATGACGCGGTGCATCTGCGGAAAAGCGAAAGCGGCGGCCAGTCGCATTGGTATTACAGGGGCAGCGAGCTGATCGCCGTCGACGCGATGAACGACCCGCGTGACTATATGGTGGGCAAGCGGCTGATCGAGGCGGGCAAATCGCCAAGCCCCGAGGTGATCCGCGATCCGGCCACCGACATGAAGGCTTTGCTCAAAGGGTGAGGATCATCGGCGGCCAGCATCGCGGACTGACGCTCGCCTCGGTCGGAAAGGGCGATACGGCGGCGCATTTGCGCCCGACCGCCGACAGGGTGCGCGAGAGCCTCTTCAACGTGCTTTTGGGCGGGCGGTTCGACGATCCGGTATCGGATGCCCGCGTGCTCGACCTCTTCGCCGGAACAGGGGCGCTGGGCCTCGAAGCCCTGTCGCGTGGCGCGGCCTTTGCCGCCTTTGTCGATGATGGCCGCGTGGCGCAATCGCTGATCCGCGAGAATATCGGCAAATGCCGGCGCGAGGCCGACAGCCGCCTCATCGCCCGTGATGCGACCCGCCTCACAGCCAATACGGATGCACCCTTTACCCTCGTCTTTCTCGACCCGCCCTATGGCAAGGGCTTGGGCGAGAAGGCCCTCGACGCCGCCTTCACGGGGGGCTGGATCGCGCCGGGGGCGTTGATCGTCTGGGAAGAGAACACGGCCCAAGCCGCCGCGCCAGGAACGGTGCTTCTCGACCAGCGCCGCTATGGCGACACCTGGATCACGATCCTGAGGGCCGATCAGTAGGTCGGGTGAAACTTGCCTGCGGGCGAGAGGGTGAAGATATCCGCGCCATCCGCCGTGATCCCCACCGAATGCTCGAACTGCGCCGAGAGCGATTTGTCGCGCGTCACGGCG
>JBFEXG010000023.1:0-15803 GCA_041546005.1 Paracoccaceae bacterium | reverse complement strand
TGAGCTGGCACATGGCGCCGCCGCTGGTTTCGCCCATGGGCGCCAATGGGCGCCCGAAGAAGCGCCGCTTTGGCCCCGCCTTCGCCCGCCTCTGGCCGGTTCTGGCGCGGCTCAAATCCTTGCGCGGCACGCCGCTCGATCTCTTCGGTTATACCGCCGAGCGCCGGATGGAGAGGGCGCTCATCGCCGAATACGAGCACGACTTGGAGATGCTGCTTGGGCAAGATCATCCGGTTGATCCCGATGCCGCCATCGCGCTGGCGCTATTGCCTCTTCAGGTACGGGGCTTTGGTCCGGTCAAGATGAAGAACCGCGAAGCTGCCGCCAAGCGTCGGGCCGAGATCCTTGATGCGCTGGCGCGGCCCGCGCCCAAGGCAGCGGCAGAGTAGCGGAAATCCGCCGCGCAGGGGCATGGATTCCCCTGCCAATCCGCCCTATGAGCGCCGTGCCCGCTTGACACCACGCCAAGCGGGGCGGACTTTGGGGGAAAACGGGGCAAGCGATGGCAGTTGGCGTATTCGATAGCGGGCTTGGCGGTTTGACGGTGCTGGACGCCGTGCAAAAGCGGCTGCCCGATGTGCCCTTCGTCTACTACGGCGACAATGCCCATGCGCCTTACGGCGTGCGCACCGCCGACGATATCTATGATCTGACAGTCGCTGGCGTTCAGCGTCTCTTTGATGCGGGCTGCGATCTGGTGATCCTTGCCTGCAACACAGCTTCTGCCGCCGCCCTGCGCCGGATGCAGGAATCCTGGGTGCCGCGCGACAAGCGGGTTTTGGGCGTTTTCGTGCCGCTGATCGAGGCGCTGACCGAGCGGCACTGGGGCGACAACAGCCCGCCGCGCGAGGTCGCCGTTAAACACGTCGCCTTGTTTGCGACCCCGGCCACCGTCCGCAGCCGCGCCTTCCAGCGCGAGCTCGCCTTTCGCGCCATCGGCGTCGATGTCGAGGCGCAGGCCTGTGGTGGTGTGGTGGATGCCATCGAAGAGGGCGACATGATCCTCGCCGAGGCGCTGGTGCGTAGCCACGTCGATGCGCTAAAGCGCAAGATGCCGGATCCCGATGCCGCCGTCCTTGGCTGCACGCACTATCCGCTGATGGAAAGCGTCTTTCAGGATGCGCTAGGCCCCGAGGTCAAGGTCTTCAGCCAAGCCAATCTCGTGGCCGAAAGCCTTGCCGACTACCTCGGCCGCCGCCCCGAAATGGTCGGCCCCGGTACCGAAAGCGCCTTCCTGACCACCGGCGATCCGCGCAAGGTTTCAGACCGCGCGACGCAATTCCTCCGACGACAGATCACATTTGTCGCGGCCTGATTGGCCGTGCGCTGTTGCGAGCACAGGCAATCCTGCCTAGATCAATCCCGAACGGGAGAACGATATGACCTATAACGTCGCTATTCTTGGTGCCTCGGGCTATACCGGCGCCGAACTTGTGCGGATCATCGCCACCCACCCCGATCTGCGGATCGCGGCGCTTTCGGCTGACCGCAAGGCTGGGCAGACCATGGCCAGCGTCTATCCCCAGCTGCGCCACCTTGATCTGCCGGTTCTGACCACCATCGAAGAGATTGATTTCTCGAAGATCGATCTTGCCTTCGCGGCCCTGCCGCATGGCCTGAGCCAGGCGCTCGTGCGCGACCTGCCGCGTTCTGTGAAGGTCGTTGATCTCGGCGCCGATTTCCGCCTCCGCGATCCAGCGGCCTACGAGAAATGGTATGGCGCGGCGCATGTGGCGACCGATCTGCAGAAAGAGGCTGTCTATGGCCTGACCGAGTTTTACCGCGACGATATCCGCAAGGCGCGGCTTGTCGCCGGCACCGGCTGCAACGCCGCGACCGTGCAATACGCGCTTCGGCCCTTGATCGAAGGCGGGCTGATCGACCTCGACGAGATCATTTGCGATCTGAAGAACGGCATTTCGGGCGCGGGCCGGTCGCTCAAGGAGACCATGCTCTTCACCGAACGGCAGACGGACGTGATGGGCTATTCCCAAGGCGGCAAGCACCGGCATCTGGGGGAGTTCGATCAGGAATTCACGGCTCTCGCCGGGCGTCCGGTCGAGATCATGTTCACGCCACACCTTGTGCCGATGAGCCGTGGTATTCTCGCCTCCTGTTATCTGCGCGGCGACGCCAAGGCGATCCATGCGGCCCTCGAGGCGCGCTATGCCGACGAGCCCTTCATCGTCGTCCTGCCCTTCGGTCAGCTGCCGGGGACGGGCGCCGTCGCGGGCTCGAACTATTGCCACATCGGGGTGATCGGCGACCGCAAGCCCGGACGGGCGATGGTCGTCTCGACCCTCGACAACCTTAACAAAGGCTCTTCGGGTCAGGCGGTGCAAAACGCCAACCTGATGCTGGGCCTCGATGAAACAGCGGGCCTGATGCTCGCGCCGGTATTCCCATGAGCGGACTAAAAAGCCTCAAGAAACGCCGGAGGGTCCAGATCATCGTTCTGGCCTTCGTGGCGCTGGCGCTGTCGACGGGCCTCATTGGCTATGCCATGCGCGATGGGATCAACCTGTTCCGCTCGCCCACGCAAGTTCTTGAGACCCCGCCGGGCGAGACGGAGGTTTTCCGCATCGGCGGCCTCGTGGCGATGGATAGCCTCGTGCGCGGCGAAGGGGAAACGATCACCTTCCTCGTGACCGACGGGACATCGGAAGTCCCCGTCCACTATACCGGCATCCTGCCCGATCTCTTTGGTGAGGGTCAGGGCATGGTCGGGCAGGGGCGCTATGTGGGTGGCGTGTTCGAGGCGAGTGAAATCCTCGCTAAACACGACGAGAGCTATATGCCCAAAGAGGTGATCGAGGCGCTGAAAGAGCAGGGCGTCTACGTCGCATCGGACGGTAGCGAAGCCGGGAATTAACCCCCCTTTGAGAGCCTCTGGCCGTTCCAGTGCCGGGGGCTTTCATGCAATCAGTTCTAGATATCGCGCGCGAGATCGTGGCCCGCGAGGGCGGTTTTGTCGACGATCCCGACGATCCGGGCGGGCCGACCAACCACGGCGTCACGCTCGCTACGCTTCAGCGCCTTGGCCGTGACATCAACCGCGATCACAAGATCGATGTTGCGGACGTTCAGGCGCTTGGTCGCGAGGCAGCGGCGCAAATCTTTGTCGAATACTATTTCCGGAAGCCGGGGATCGGCGGCCTTCCAGCCGCGCTTCAGCCGTCGGTGTTCGATGCCTATGTGAATATGGGCGGGCAGGCGGTGAAAGTGCTTCAGCGGCTCTTGGGCTCGATGCGCTTGGCCGTCGCGGTGGATGGGGTGATCGGGCCGCAGACTTTGGACGCTACGGCCAAGGCCCTTGCTGCCGCGCCTGATCATTTGGCCGATGCCTATGGGATCGCCCGCCGCAACTATTACTACGCCCTTGGCGATGCGCGGCCCCAGAGCCGCAAATTCGCCCGCCGCCGCGATGGCGGCAAGGGCGGCTGGATCGTCCGCGCCGAGGCGTTCATCAGCCCTCGGTTTCACCTGACCGACGATGAACATAAAGCGCGGGTGGCTTCATGGGGTTGATCGGCAACCTTTTGGCGCTTTTGTTCGGCGATGGCCGGAATGTTCTGGTCGAAACCCTTGGGGCGGTGCGGGAAAACGCCGAAGCGGGGGCGGAGCGGGATGCGAAATCCAAATCCGAGGCTCTGAGCCAGTTCGCCGCCGAATTTGCCCAGCCGCGCAAGGGCCTCTTTGACCGCGTGATCGATGGGCTCAACCGGCTGCCGCGCCCGCTTTTGGCCTTTGGCACGCTCGGGCTTTTCGTCTCGGCCATGGTCAATCCGATCTGGTTTGCCTCGCGGATGCAAGGCATCGCCTTGGTGCCCGAACCCCTCTGGTGGCTCATGGGGGCCATCGTCAGCTTCTATTTCGGCGCGCGGACCCAGGCCAAAGGTCAGGAATTCCAGCGCTCTATCGCTGAAACCGCGCTCCGCGCCAGCGAGGTCACCGCCCGGCTCAAGGCGCTCGAGGCGCTCGATGCGGGCGCGGCTACGGTTGCGGCTGATTTCACGCAAGCCGCAGCCTTGGCCGACAATCCCGCCCTCGAGGAATGGAGCACGGCGCATGACCGATGAATGGACCCGCCTGATCGAGCGACGGATATCGGCGGTTGAGACCCGAAATGCAGTAGATGAGGTGCACAGGCACAATGTCGAAAAGCGCCTTGGGTCGATCGAGGATACGCTCAAATGGCTTGTGAGGCTTGTTCTCGGCGCCTTGATTGCCGCCGCACTGGCGCTCGTCGTGGGTAGCGGCCTCGCGCCCACGCCATAGGCTGCGGCAAGGTGCCCGCGCCCTACACCGCCTTTTGATTGGGCTTGCCCGCCACATGGGGTAGAAGGGCCCCCATGATTACAGAGCTTGGACACTTCGCCCTGATTCTGGCCTTTGGCATCGCCATCGTCCAGATGATCCTTCCCATGATTGGCGCCCACAAAGGCTGGCGCAGCTGGATGGCCGTGGCCGATCCCGCGGCGATTTCGCAGCTGATCCTTGTGGGCTTCTCCTTCGCGGCGCTGACATGGGCCTTCATGTCGTCCGATTTTTCCTTGAAGCTTGTCTTCGAGAATTCGCACTCGGCCAAGCCGATGCTCTACAAGATCGCCGGAACATGGGGCAATCACGAGGGCTCGATGCTTCTGTGGCTCTTGATTCTTGCCCTTTTTGGCGGGGCGGCGGCGCTTTTTGGCGGCAACCTGCCGGCCTCGCTCAAAGCGCGGGTGCTGGCGGTTCAGGCCGCGATCAGCGTGGCCTTTTACGCCTTCATCCTCTTCACCTCGAACCCCTTCCTGCGCCTTGCGATCCCGCCGCTCGACGGCAAAGACCTCAACCCGCTGCTGCAAGACCCGGGCCTCGCCTTCCATCCGCCGTTCCTCTATCTCGGCTATGTTGGTCTCTCGATGGCCTTCTCCTTCGCGGTGGCGGCGCTGATTGAGGGCCGTGTCGATGCCGCTTGGGCGCGCTGGGTCCGGCCCTGGACGCTGGCGGCCTGGCTTTTCCTGACCATCGGCATCGCGCTCGGCTCGTGGTGGGCCTATTACGAGCTTGGCTGGGGCGGTTTCTGGTTCTGGGATCCGGTTGAGAACGCCTCGTTCATGCCTTGGCTCTTTGCTGCCGCGCTCCTTCATTCGGCCATCGTCGTGGAAAAGCGCGAAAGCCTGAAAAGCTGGACCATTCTCCTCGCGATCCTCGCTTTTGGCTTCTCGCTTCTCGGCACGTTCATCGTCCGTTCGGGTGTGATCACCTCGGTGCACGCCTTTGCCAACGATCCCGAGCGTGGCGTCTTTATCCTTATGATCCTTGCCGTCTTCGTCGGCGGCGCGCTAACGCTCTATGCCGCGCGGGCCGGGGCGATGGAGGCGCGGGGCGTGTTTTCCCTCGTCAGCCGCGAGAGCGCGCTCGTGCTCAACAACATCCTTCTGGCGGTGAGCGCCCTTGTCGTCTTTGTCGGCACGATCTGGCCGCTTTTTGCCGAGATCATCCTTGGCCGGACCCTCTCGGTCGGGGCGCCCTTCTTTGACGCGGCTTTCACGCCCTTCTTTGTGGCGCTGGCCGTGA
The DNA here is from genome assembly GCA_041546005.1 of Paracoccaceae bacterium. Lineage (GTDB taxonomy): Bacteria > Pseudomonadota > Alphaproteobacteria > Rhodobacterales > Rhodobacteraceae > RFZI01. The sequence goes on along the minus strand of JBFEXG010000023.1, from coordinate 10,241 downwards.
TCCTGCCGCCGGGCGCAATGCTCGCATGGAAGCGCGGCACGATTGGCAAGGCGATGCGCCCGCTTTGGGGTGTGGTCGTCCTCGCTGTGGCGCTTGCCGGCCTCGCCTTTGCGCTGCAGACGGGCAAAAGCGCGCTTGGCCCGGTGGGCGTTGCGCTTGGCGTCTGGGTGGTCTTTGGCGCCCTGACCGACCTCTGGCTTCGCACTGGTCGTCAAGGCTATGCGGCCCGCCTTGGCCGCCTCGGCCGTTTGCCTCGGTCGGACTGGGGCAAGGCCATTGCCCACGCAGGCCTCGGCATTACCATCTTCGGCATCGCCACTCTGACCGCATGGCAGCAGGAGGACATCCGCACCGCCCAGATTGGCGAAAGTTTTGATGTTGGCGCTTGGGAGATCACGCTTGAGAGCGTCGAGCGGGCCGAAGGGCCAAACTATTCCGCGACAGTCGCCGCCATGAAGGTTGCTCGTGATGGCAAGGACATCGTGACGCTCTATCCCGAAAAGCGGTTTTATCCGGTGGCCGGAATGCCAACTACCGAAGCCGCGATCCGCAACGGCATCCTGCGCGATATCTATCTCGTGATCGGCGACGCACAATCGAACGGCGGCTACGCAATCCGGACCTATATCAAGCCCTTCGCCAACTGGATTTGGGGCGGGGCGATCCTGATGGCGCTCGGCGGGCTTGTCTCGTTGTCTGACCGCCGCCTGCGAGTGGCCGCTGGTGCCGCGCGGCGCGCGGAGGGAGTGCCTGCGGAATGAAGTGGTTCCTTCTCGCCCTTAGCCTTCTGGCCTCGCCCGCCTTCGCGGTTCAGCCTGATGAGATGCTCAGCGATCCTGCCCTCGAAGCGCGGGCGAGAGAGATTTCCAAGGGCCTGCGTTGCCCCGTCTGCCAGAACGAGAACATCGACGATTCCAACGCCGCGATCAGCCGCGAACTGCGGATTTTGCTCCGCGAACGGCTCGTCGAGGGGGATAGCGATGCGGAAGCGGTTGATTTCATCGTCAGCCGCTATGGCGAGTTTGTGCTCCTGCGGCCCGATGCCGAAGGGGCGAACCTTGTCCTTTGGCTTGCCCCGCCCCTGATGGCCCTTGTTGGTCTTGGCATCGGTTGGGCCACCATACGCCGTCGCAAAAAGGCGCCCGACGACGCTCTGAGCTCCGAGGAAGAGGCGCGGCTGGAAGAAATTCTCAAATCGTGACGCGTGGTCGCCCTTTTCTGATCCGCAGAAGGGGCTAGGGTCGTAAGCGCTGTATCTGCCGGAAACGAGTATCATGGATTACCAAGCCATCACATTTGTCGTCGAGAACGGCACTGCCATTCTGACCCTCAATCGCCCCGAGGTGATGAACGCGCTGAGCACCCAGATGCGAGCCGAGATCACCCACGCTGTGAAAGAGGCCGACAAGGTGGCGCGGGTTCTGGTGATCACCGGCGCGGGCAAGGCCTTTTGTTCGGGTCAAAACCTTTCCGACACCGGCACAGCGGCCTCGATCGATCTCGAGCGGGTCTTGCGCGATGAATATGAGCCTATGCTGCGGGCGATCATCGATCTTCGGATCCCGTCGATCGCGGCGGTCAATGGCGCGGCTGCGGGGGCAGGGGCCAACCTCGCCCTTGCGGCAGACGTTGTCATCGCCTCGGAAGACGCCTTTTTCATGCAGGCCTTCGCTCGGATCGGCCTGATCCCCGACGCTGGCGGCACCTACTTCCTGCCCCGCCAGATCGGCCTTGCCCGCGCCATGGGTGCCTCTCTATTCGCTGATCGGATCTCGGCTGCCCAAGCGGCAGACTGGGGCATGATCTATGAGGCCGTTGCCGCTGACGCGTTTGACGCGCACTGGCGCGCGCGGGCCGCGCAGCTGGCGGCAGGCCCGACCAAGGCCTACCGCTATATCAAGGAAGCCATGCGCCAATCCTCGTCCAACACGCTCGAAGAGCAGCTGAACCTCGAGGCCAAGCTTCAGGGCCGCTGCGGCCAGACCCGCGACTTTCAGGAGGGCATCGTCGCCTTCCGCGAAAAGCGCCCGCCGTCTTTCGAAGGCCGCTGAGCCTTTAGCGCCGCAAGGAAGGCCAGCGCCTCGGGCGGCGGCGATTGCTCGATCCGCTCATAGACCGAGCCGTCACGCGCGCGCCTGACTAGGCCATAGTCCACCAGATAGCGGCGCAGAACGACGTGATCGCCGAAGAGGTTTCCGGCCTTCAGGATCTCGTTGATAACTTTCTCGCTCATCTGCTGGCGCGGCGGAATCTTGGTCCAGAACGGCCAGAGGCAGAGCCACTGGACCTTCTGTCCGGTGGGCCATCGGGTCATCCGGCCTTCCGCATCGAATACCCGTAGCGCCTTGGCCGTTGAGGGATCGGGCTTGGCTGGCGGTGGCGTCGAGGCCTTCAGCTCCTGAAAGTTGGCATGGCCCGCGGAACGGGCGATGAGACCCATCAGCGCCAGATGGCTCGGGGTTTCCGGCTCGGCGGCGAGGCCGAGGCGAAGCTTTTTGGTGAAGTCCGACAGATCGGAAATAAACAAAGGCAGCGCGTCGCGCGGCATGGGATGCATCCTTTCCCTCGTGCGATCCCTGATGGGGGAGCCGATGGTCGCCCTTGTCGGCGCACGGGTGAGGTGCAACCGGTAGTCTTGAACGGCAGGTTTAGCTGGGCCTTGCGGCTGGCGACGCCTCGGTGAACTGCGGACCGTGCGTACAGGCTAGCGGCTGGGCTTGGGCCGTTCAAGAGCGAGATAGACGCTGTCGGCCCAGACCCCGTCGATGCAGAACGTGCGCTCCGCTCTGCCGGTTTCGACAAACCCAAGGCCGGCAAACAGCGCCAGAGAGGCCGTATTTCGGGGATCAATGTCGACCGTGAGGCTGGGCGTCTCGGTGCTTGCCCAAAGATGCGCAATGATGGCGGATAGCGCTTCTCGCGCGATCCCGCGCCCCCAAACGTCCGGGTGCAGGATGATGCCAATCTCAGGCAAGCGCCAAACTCCGGCCTTGCCGATCACTCTGCCATCGAGAGTAATCACGAAATCGGCGCTTCGCTCACCACCCTCGATCATCGAGCCAAACCAGTCTCGGGTCGTCTCAATGTCGGGAAAGGGCGGCGTTGACCAATAGGCCATCGCCGCCGGATCGCTCATGATCTCGTGAAAGGCAGGCAGATCGTCCCAAACCGCAGGCCGCAGCACGAGTCGCTCTGTCCGCAGGGTCGTCATGTCAGCTCCGCGACTATTGGGGCAGACAGATGATCAGCGGTTCTCGATATCGACATAGTCCTTCGCGGTCGACCCGAGATAAAGCTGCCGCGGGCGGCCGATCTTGAGCTGCGGATCGGCCAATTGCTCTTTCCACTGGCTGACCCAGCCGACAGTGCGGGCCAGCGCAAAGATCGGGGTGAACATCGAGGTCGGGAAACCGATCGCATCGAGGATGATGCCCGAATAGAAATCGACGTTGGGATAGAGCTTTTTCTCGACGAAATAGGGATCTTCCAGCGCGATTTTCTCAAGCTCTTTGGCAACCTGAAGCGTCGGGTTGTTCTCGATCCCGAGAAGGGCCAGCACCTCGTCGGCGCTTTCTTTCATGACCTTCGCGCGCGGGTCAAAGTTCTTGTAGACGCGGTGGCCAAAGCCCATCAGGCGGAACGGATCGTTCTTGTCCTTGGCGCGGGCGATGTATTCTGGGATCCGGTCGACGGTTCCGATCTCGCGCAGCATCTCGAGGCAGGCCTGATTGGCGCCGCCATGCGCGGGGCCCCAGAGGCAGGCGATGCCAGCCGCGATACAGGCAAACGGGTTGGCACCTGACGATGAGGCAAGGCGCACCGTCGAGGTCGAGGCATTCTGCTCGTGATCGGCGTGGAGCGTGAAGATACGGTCCATGGCGCGGGCGAGGATCGGATCAACATTGTACTGCTCGGCCGGAACCGAAAAGCACATGTGCAAGAAATTCGCCGCATAATCGAGATCGTTGCGCGGATACACGAAAGGCTGGCCGATCGAATACTTGTAAGCCATCGCCGCAATCGTCGGCATCTTGGCGATCAGGCGGATCGAGGCGACCTCGCGCTGCTGTTGGTCGTTGATATCGAGCGAGTCATGGTAGAAGGCCGACATCGCGCCGACAACGCCAACCATGGTTGCCATCGGGTGGCTGTCGCGACGGAACCCGCGGAAGAAATAGTGCATCTGCTCGTGGATCATCGTGTGGCGCGTCACGAGCGACTCGAAATGTTCCAGCTCATCCGCGGTTGGGAGGTGGCCGTAGAGCAGAAGGAAGCAAACCTCGAGGTAGTGAGATTTTTCGGCCAGCTGGTCGATGGGATAGCCACGATGCAAAAGCTCGCCCTCGTCACCATCGATAAAGGTGATCGTCGAGTCGCAGGAGGCGGTCGAGGTGAAGCCCGGATCATAGGTAAAGACACCGGCCTGCGCATAGAGCTTGCGGATGTCGATCACATCGGGGCCGGCGGTGGGCGACAGGACCGGCAGATCAAAGGATTTGCCCTCAAGTGTCAGGGTCGCGGACTTTTTCGTGTCGGCCATTTGGGTTCCCCATGTGTGGCCCAAACCTTTTGTTTGGGTAGTGTCTCATTCTAGCTGGTCGACACTTAGCTTCAAAGTGTGACGAATGTCTTAGGCAGCGGCGTCAGTCAGGCGGGCGATGGTTTCGTCACGCCCAAGAACCAGCATCATATCGAACACGCTGGGCGAAACAGAGCGCCCGGCCAGTGCGGCCCGAAGGGGCCCCGCCAGCTTTCCAAGTTTGGTTCCGTTTGCCTCGGCAACGGCAGCGACAAGCTCTTCCAGCGCGGTTCGATCCCAGCTAGCATTTTGCATCTGCGGCGTCAATTCCTTCAGTATACCACGGGATACTGAATCAAGTTGAGCCGCCGCTTTCTCGTCGGGCTCAATCGGCCGTTCGGCTAGGACGAAGTGAGCCTTTTCAATGAGTTCCGGGAAGGTCTTGGCCCGCTCTTTGAGGCAGTACATGGCCTTGAGCATCCCGTCATGTTGCGCCGCGCTCAGCGGATCCGCGCCGGTCGCGGCAAGAAAGCCTTCAAGCTCATGCAGCAGTGCAGCATCGTCGGCGATGGCGATCTGTTGGCCGCAGAGGTTTTCGAGCTTTTTGAAATCGAAACGGGCCGGTGATCTGCCGATCCCGGCAAGGTCGAACCACGCACGCGCCTCGGCGTCGGTAAAGAATTCCGCATCCCCGTGGCTCCAGCCAAGGCGCGTGAGATAGTTGCGCATTCCCGCCGCCGGATAGCCGAGCGCCTGATATTCCGCCGCCGCCGTGGCGCCGTGCCGTTTCGACAGCTTCTTGCCATCAGGGCCAAAGATCAGCGGCACATGGGCCATCACCGGAAACTCCCAGCCCATCGCGTCATAGATCATCTTCTGGCGAAAGGCGTTGGTCAGGTGGTCATCGCCGCGGATCACATGGGTCACGCCCATGTCGTGATCGTCGACCACAACGGCCAGCATATAAACAGGCGTGCCGTCGGACCGCAGCATGACCATGTCATCAAGCTGATCGTTTGACAGGGTCACATCGCCCTGCACCTCGTCATGCACCGTGGTCGTGCCCTCTTGGGGCGCTTTGATGCGGATGGCGAAGGGGGCGTCGGGGTGGCTCTCGGGCGCCGCATCGCGCCACGGCGAACGGAAGAGGGTCGATTTCCCCTCGGCGCGGGCAGCTTCGCGGAAGGCCTCGATCTCTTCGGGCGTCGAGAAGCATTTGTAGGCCTTGCCCTCGGCCAGCAGCTGACGCGCGACCTCGGCGTGCCGGTCCATGCGGGCAAACTGGCTGATCGGTTCGCCGTCCCAGTCGATGCCGAGCCAGCGCAGACCATCGAGAATTTTCTCGGTGTTTTCAGGCAGGGACCGTGCTCGGTCAGTGTCTTCGATCCGCAACAGGAACTTGCCGCCGCGGCCGCGGGCGAAAAGCCAGTTGAACAGCGCCGTGCGCGCCCCGCCGATATGCAGCGCGCCTGTGGGCGAGGGGGCAAAACGGGTGACGACGGGCTGGTCGGACATGGAGAAAATTAACCTTCTGATAACCGTGGCGGCCTAGCCTCGGGGCATACTAAGCCGGAGGTCAGAGGACAAGTGCGCGTTGTCGCCAAACTTGAGCTCGCACTTCTGGCGCAGCGCGGGCGGCTCTTGCTTTGGGCGCCGGTATTTCTGGCGATCGGGATCGGTTTTTACTTTTCCCTTTCCGAAGAACCCTCGGCACAAATGATTGGAGCCGCCCTCGTGCTGGCGGCAACTGGGACAGCCTTCGCACGGCTTTTGAACCCGGCCTTTTCTCCTCTGCTTTATGCCTGTGTGCTTGTCCTTCTTGGCGCAGGCCTTGCCGCCCTGCGGGGCCACTCTGTCGCGGCGCCTGTTCTTGGCTGGAATTATTATGGGCCGGTCGAGGGACGTGTCGTCGCCATTGACCGCTCGTCCGGCGACGCGCTGCGCCTGACGCTGGACGAGGTTGTTCTGTCGCGCCTTGGCCCCGATGAAACCCCGCAGAGGGTGCGCTTTTCGCTCCAAGGCGATCAGCGCTGGCTTGCGCCGGAGCCGGGGCAGCGGGTGATGGCTACGGCCTATCTTGGCCCGCCGCCCGGTCCGTCCGCGCCGGGCGGTTTTGACTTCAGGCGCACCGCCTGGTTCGACCGGCTTGGCGCGGTGGGTTATACGCGCACGCCGCTCCTTCTGGCCGAGCCGGCGCGAGAGGGGGATGGCCTCTGGCTTGCCCGCCTGCGCCGCGAGATGGCGGCGGGAATCGAAGCGCGGATCGGCGGCGAGGCGGGGGCTTTTGCTGCCGCTGTGACAACCGGCGATCGCTCGGCCATGAGCCTTGAGACGACGCGGCACCTGCGCGTCTCGAACCTTGCGCACCTTCTGGCGATCTCGGGGCTGCACATGGGTCTTTTGACCGGGGTTGTTTTTGTCGCGATGCGGATCGGGCTCAATTTTTGGCCCGCGGTCGCTTTGCGCCTGCCGGTCAAAAAGATTGCTGCACTCGCGGCACTTCTGGCCGGGGCGGCGTATCTGGCGCTGTCGGGCGGGTCTGTCTCGACCTTGCGGGCCTTTGTCATGGTTGGGGTGATGTATGTGGCGGTGTTCATCGACCGAAGGGCGATCACCCTTCGGGGCGTGGCGATCGCGGCGCTCATCATCCTGTTGCTCAGGCCGGAGGAGCTTCTTGGTCCGGGGTTTCAAATGTCTTTCGCCGCGACGATTGCTCTTGTTGGTGTCTATGGGCGCTGGCCCGCGGTGGGGCGGCGATTGCCGCCTTGGGCGCGTCCGGCTGTGGCGGTGATCTTTTCCTCGCTCATCGCCGGAGCGGCGACCGCGCCTTTTGCCGCCGCGCATTTCAACTTGTTCCCGCGCTATGGGCTTTTGGCCAACGTGCTTTCGGTGCCGGTCATGGGGGCGGTCGTGGCGCCCGGGGGTGTTGCGGCGGCGGTCGGCTGGCTCGTCGGGCTTGAAGCTGTGGGGCTTTGGGTCATGGAGATGGGGCTGCGCTGGATCCTCTGGATTGCGGGATGGGTGGCGGGCCTACCTGCGGCGGTTGGCGGCGTCAAAGCTCCGGCGGTGTGGTCTGTGCCGCTACTTTCGTTTGGGGCGCTGCTTCTCTTGCTGTGGGTTGGTCGTCTGCGGTGGCTGGGGGTCGCGATGGCCACTTGGGGCTTGGCGCTCTGGATCGCAGAGCCACGCCCCGATCTTCTTGTCGCCGACAGCGGCGGGCTCGTCGGAGTGATGACGCCGGACGGTCGAGCCGTGTCGAAGGCCTCGGGCGACGGGTTTGCGGCGGGCAACTGGCTCGAAGACGACGGGGACACGGGCGGGCAGGCGCTGGCCGCAGAGCGTGGCGCGTTCGTGCGCGAAGGGCGGGTGGTGCGCTTTGCGCTCGGGCCGCATCCGGCTGTTCTCGTGACAGGGAAGGTGGCCGTCGCGGCGCTTGAGGGCTGTGGCGGGGCTGAGATCCTGATCTCCAACCAGCCGCTCGGCACGGGTCGCCCTTGCCTGACCCTCGATCCAGCGTTTCTGGAGGCCAACGGCGCGGTGGCGCTGTCTCTTGCCGCCGACGGAGCCCTAGACATGACAACGGCCCGAGAGGTCTCGGGCCGCAGGCTTTGGACAGGATTGGATCAGTAGGTGCGAATAAGGCCTACAAGTCGCCCCTGCACCTTCACCTGATCGTCGCGCAGAAGGCGCGTCTCGTAGGCGGGGTTGGCGGCCTCGAGCGCGATCATGCCGTTCTGGCGGCGAAACCGCTTGAGCGTGGCTTCCTGCCCTTCAACCAGCGCGACGACGATATCGCCATTATCGGCGGTGCGGGTCTCGCGGATCACGACGATATCACCATCGTTGATGCCAACGTCGATCATCGAGTCGCCCTTGACCTCAAGCGCATAGTGTTCGCCCTTGCCAAGCATCGTCTGCGGCACGGAGACGTTGTGCGATACCTCGGAGATGGCCTCGATCGGCACACCGGCGGCGATCCGGCCCATGACTGGCAGCTCGATGGCTCCAGTCGCTTCAACAGGAATGGACTGGCGCGGGGTGGATTGCGGGCGGTCGCCCTCGATCACGCGGGGGGTGAAGCCCGGCTTGGCGCCTGTCATCGCATCGGGCAGTTTAACGATCTCAAGCGCACGGGCGCGGTGGGCGAGGCGGCGGATAAAGCCCCGCTCTTCGAGCGCGGTGATCAGCCGGTGAATGCCCGACTTCGACCGCAGATCAAGCGCCTCTTTCATCTCATCGAACGAGGGCGGCACGCCGTCGCGCTGCACGCGGGCGTGGATGAATTCGAGAAGGTCGAGTTGCTTCTTGGTCAGCATGGGCGCCTCTAGTTCTGATCCGCAGCTCGCGCCACGGGTGAATAAGTTTCGCCTATGTTCTACTCGTGTTCCCGTTTTGTGTCAACAAAATCAGAGAAGGATGGCTTCGACCATTTCGCCCACATCTCGTGCGGGATCGTGTGGGGGGCGGATCATCAGAGCATCGGCGCGGGCCAAAACGCTCAAAAGGGCGCTGTCCTGCCGTTTGGCCGCTGCGATGCGCCCCGCCTCAATCCGCGCCCGCATGTAGTGCTCGCGCGGACCATTAGACTCGACAGCCTCAGCCAAGGCCATGCGCACACGCGGGGCAGGGGCTGCGCCAAGGCCGAGCATGGCGCGCATTACTGGCACGAGGAAGACCGTGCCGCAGACCATGGCCGAGACAGGATTACCCGGCAGGCCGATCATCATCGCCCCGTCGAGCCGCCCCGCCATCAAGGGCTTTCCGGGTCGCATGGCGACCTTGTAGAAGGCGCGGTCCATGCCGCGCTCGGCGGCCACTTGGCCCACGAGGTCATAGTCTCCGACCGAAGCGCCGCCGATGGTCACCACAAGGTCGGCGCCCTTGGCGAGATCGAACACCGTCTCGAGCGAGGCGCGGTCATCGCGGGCAATGGGCAGAAGGCGGGGAATGCCGCCCTGCGCCTCGATGAGCGCTGCAAGGCCATAGGCGTTGGAGGCGATGATCTGGTCCGGCCCCGGCTCTTCGCCCGGCTGCACCAGCTCGTCGCCGGTCGAGATGATCGCGATCTCGGGGCGGCGATAGACCGGCACCTCGGCGATGTTCATCGCGGCCAGAAGCGCCACATCGGCGGGCTTGAGAAGGCGCGGGGCGGAAAACTCGGCCCCTTTGAGGAAATCGCCGCCAGCGGGGCGGATGTTGTGGCCCTCGCCAAGGCTGTCCTTAACCGTGATCCGGTCGCCATCCCGCTCGACATCCTCTTGGATGACAACAAGTTCAGATCCGGCAGGCACCGGTGCGCCTGTGAAGATGCGAACGGCTTGACCTTTGGCGAGGCTCCCTTCAAAGCCGCGCCCGGCCTGCGCCTCGCCGATCACCTCGAAGCTGTCGCCCGGTGCAATGGCGCTGCCCCAGATCGCATAGCCATCCATGGCGGAGGCAGCGAAGGGCGGTTGGGTGAGGTTTGCGGTGACCGAACGTGCCAGAACGCGACTAGCCGCTCTGCGGATCGGCACCGTCTCGGTGCCCATCAATGGCGCGAGCGCGAAGAGTTTTTCAAGGGCCTCGGCGACCGAAATCATTTGGCCTGATACCTTCCCGACTTGCCGCCCTCTTTGAGGACAAGCCGGATGCCGCCGATCTCCATGTCCTTCTGCACCGCCTTGGTCATGTCATAGACGGTGAGCGCGGCGACCGAGACCGCCGTCAGCGCCTCCATCTCGAC
>JBFEXG010000286.1:0-3152 GCA_041546005.1 Paracoccaceae bacterium | reverse complement strand
GGTTTGGTCCAATATTCGCCAACAAGATATTGAGCGCCGGATCGAAGGCATGGAATCCCGCCGCTGGCACTGGCATCTCAATGAGGTCTTCGTAAAGATCAACGGCGAACGGCACTTTCTCTGGCGCGCCGTCGATCACGAGGGTGAGGTTCAGGAAAGTTTAGTCGCCAGTAGGCTAGATAGATAGCGGCAAGGAATTTCCTCAAGAAAGCAACGCTGAAGCACGGTTGCCCAGAGGTGATCGTCATTAGACGCTTTCGATTCTATGGTGCAGTGCTGAAGGAGGCCCGGGCGGATAATCGGCAGGAGACTGGCCGCTGGTTGAACAATCGAGCTGGAAGCTCGCTCTTACGATCCGACGAAGGGAGCGGGCGATGCTACGCTTCAGACGCATACGAACGCTTCAGAAGTTTGCCTCCGTCCACACCCGGCCCTCAATTGCTTCAATTTGGAACGCAGTTTCCAATCACGACAGGCCTTCAAACTGAACCGCGCCGCTGCTCTTTTTGAGTGGCGGTTGCTTTGTCCCGCATAGGTTCGTGTGTTTGGAGTCAAACCGAGACGAGTTCAAAGTGGTCTGCCTACACCGGTTCCCGTGTTTGCCGGCAAAAAGAGACTGGTTCGGATTAGTTTGACACCACTCCTGAGATCATTCGCATAGATTCGCCCCCGGGCCTCGGTCTTGGATGGTGTCGGCCGTTTTGCCCTTCGAATTCTCGGAAAACGCCTTCCCTGCATTTCCATTCGGACCGCAACGAGGTTCGCTGCTTGAATGGGCATTTAGGACCGGCGTTCCTCCGGCAAAGAATACCGCCAAAAAAATACTTATTTTCAACGGCATATGGCGAAATACCCGGCGCTGGGGCTAAACTTGGATCAAGCTGCGACGGGCAAAGGTCTCGCCAAAAGTAGATTTTCCGAGATGCGTTGCCGGCTTGGCGCAACAGAACAAAGGGGGCCATTGACCGATGACAATCAGGTTCACACCCAAAGTAGTGACAGGGAATGATCTTTTGGAAGGCGATGTCGTTTGGCTGACCGAAGACGACCGCTGGAGCCGCGACGTGCGCGAGGCCGAGCTGATCGACGACGAGGCACAGGCGAAGATCAGGCTCCTTAAGGCGCAGTCGCAGAGCAACCGTGTCGTCGGCGCCTATCTGGCCGACGCCCGACCCAGTGCGGCGGGACCCGAGCCGACCCATTTTCGCGAAGTGTTTCGGACGCGCGGCCCCTCGAACTATGCCCATGGCAAACAAGTGGAGATCTGAGCATGTATGCCTACAATGATTTTGATGAGGCTTTTGTTCGCGAGCGCGTGGCCCAGTTCCGGGCGCAGGTCGAACGCCGCATTGATGGCAGTCTGACCGAGGATGAATTTCGCCCGCTGCGTCTGATGAACGGTCTCTATCTTCAGCTTCACGCCTATATGCTGCGTGTTGCCGTTCCCTACGGGACGATCAATCCCACCCAAATGCGCCGCCTCGCCGACATCGCCGAGCGCTGGGACAAGGGCTTTGGCCATTTCACAACCCGACAAAATATTCAGTTCAACTGGCCGAAGCTGCGTGACGTGCCCGATATTCTCGAGGCGCTTGCCGATGTGCAGATGCACGCCATCCAGACCTCGGGCAACACGATCCGCAATGTCACCTCCGATCACTTCGCCGGGGCGGCTGCGGACGAGATCGAAGACCCTCGCCCCTACGCCGAGCTGATCCGCCAGTGGTCGACCGATCACCCCGAGTTTCAGTTTCTGCCGCGCAAGTTCAAGATCGCGATCACCGGCAGCCCGAACGACCGTGCCGTCACAAAAGCGCATGATATTGGCCTGCGTATGGTGCGCAGTGCCGATGGCTTGCCCGGCTTCGAGGTGATCGTGGGCGGCGGGCTTGGCCGGACGCCGATGGTCGGCAAGGTGATCCGCGGCTTCCTGCCCACCGCCGATCTTCTGCCCTATATCGAGGCGATCGTCAGCGTCTGGAACCTGCTGGGGCGCCGCGACAACAAGTATAAGGCGCGGATCAAAATCACTGTCCACGAGCACGGGATCGACGAGATCCAGCGTTTGGTCGAAGAGCGCTTTGCCGAGATCCGCCCGAGCTTTTCCGGTGTTGATCAAGAACTCTTGGCCGAGATCAAAGAGCACTTTGCCAGCCCTGATCTGGTCGAGCGTCCGGTGGACCCCTTCGATGCGGCCCGCCGCGCCGATCCCGCCTTCCGGTCGTGGAGCGACACCAATCTCGCTGCGCACCGTGTCGCTGGCTATGCCATCGCTACGATCAGCCTCAAGAAACCGGGCGCGACCCCCGGCGACGCCACCGCCGCACAAATGCGCGCCATGGCCGATATCGCCGAAACCTATGGCCATGGCGAGCTGCGCATCAGCCACGAGCAGAACGTGATCCTGCCCCATGTTCACAAGTCGGATCTTCCGGCTGTCTATGAGGCGCTTCGTTCCGTTGGTCTGGCGACTGCCAATGTCGGCCTCGTGGGTGATATCATCGCCTGCCCCGGCATGGATTACTGCGCGCTCGCTACCGCGCGCTCGATCCCCGTCGCTCAGGAAATCGCCGAGCGGTTCGAGGCGCTTCAGCTCGATCACGAGATTGGTCCGCTCAAGATCAAGATCTCGGGCTGTATCAACGCCTGCGGCCATCACCATGTCGGACACATCGGCATCCTTGGCCTCGATCGGTCCGGGGTCGAGAATTATCAGATCACTCTGGGCGGTGACGGCACCGAAGACATGGTCATTGGCGACAAGACCGGCCCTGGCTTTGCTTATGACGAGATCACCGAGGCGGTCGAGCGGATCGTTCGAACCTATCTCGAGCTGCGGCTCTCGCAGGAAGAGACCTTTTTGCAAGCCTACAAGCGGGTCGGGTTCGAGCCGTTTAAGGCAGCGCTCTACGAGCAAGAGGATACGGCAAATGCTGCATAGACCAACATTCAACGAGAAGGTCATCGGCCTCAATCGCCGCTTTGAGCAGCAAAGTGCCGAGGACATTCTTCGCCACACGCTTCTGAGCGGCAAGTTCGGCAAGGTGGCGGTTGTGTCGTCCTTTGGCGCGGAGTCGGTGGTTCTTCTCGATCTGGTTGCGGCCGTCGATCCTGCAACCCCTATCCTGTTTCTAGACACTGAGATGCTCTTT
>JBFEXG010000146.1:0-6273 GCA_041546005.1 Paracoccaceae bacterium | reverse complement strand
TATGAGGGCAGGGGGGTCAACGTCGTCAAGGTGGGCGACGCCTGGGCGATCCGCACCGCGCCCGACCTCGGGTTCCTCATGCAGAAGGAAACGGTCGAGGTCCGCAAACTGAGCCGCGCCGCGATCGAGACCCTCGCCATTGTCGCCTATCACCAACCCGTCACCCGCGCCGAGATCGAAGAGATTCGCGGCGTTTCGGTCAGCCGCGGCACCATCGACCAACTGATCGAGCTCGAATGGATCCGCTTCGGCCGCCGCAAGATGACGCCCGGCCGGCCTGTGACCTTCGTCGTGACGCAAAACTTCCTCGATCACTTCGGCCTCGAAAGCGCCCGCGATCTGCCGGGCCTCAAGGAGCTTCGCGCCGCCGGTTTGCTTGACAACAGGCCACCGCCGGGGGCTATGCTCGCCGGCAGTGAGGATGACGAGACAGAAGACGAGGACCAGTCCGAACTCTTCTGACGCTCTGCCCCGGGGAGGCTCGAGATGCCGGTCACTGTCGAAGAGATTACCACGGTCGACGAGGTTCGAAGTCAGGTCGATATCCTGCGCGAATACCTCATCTACGTTTGCAATGACCTGCGGCTGAACGCGGATCTGGACATTGATCCCGAACCGATGCTGGCCGATACCCTCTCAAACGCCGAGACCTTCGTGCCGCCCCTTGGCGCAGCCTATGTCGCCAAGAACGACGACGGAGATGTGGTCGGGATCGGTTTCATGCGCCCCGTGGGTGGTGACGCTTTCGAGATCAAACGGGTCTTTGTCCGGCGCAAGGCGCGCGGCCTCGGGGTTGGCAAGGCGCTGATGCATGCCCTTATAGAGCGAGCCAAGCGCGAAGGCGCCAAAGAAATGTTACTCGATAGTTCCAAGACCCTGTCGGAAGCGACGGCCCTCTATGAAAAGCTGGGCTTCACCTATACCGATCCCTATCCGCAGAGCTCTCACTTCGGCGACAAGTCCTTGGAGTCGATCCTGATTTTTATGAGGAAATCTCTCGTCTAGCGGCGACAGGTAGAATTGGGTGCGGGTTTGCGCCATTTTGAGCGAAAGGCTGGGCAAACCGGCCAAACCATGAGGCAGCGCGATGGATCTGAACCGACTGATTAATATGCTTGTGCGGATGTTCGTCAATAAGGGCGTCAACGCGGGCATCAGCTATGCCGCCAACCGCGGCAAAGACCCCAAAGACATGACCCGTGAAGAGCGCCAGCAGGCCAAAGCTGGCCGTCAGGCCGCCAAGCGGGCGCGACAGGCGATGAAACTCGGCCGCCGGATCGGCCGCCTCTAAAGCGCCAGCGAGACGATATAGGCGCCGTAAAGCCCCAGCATGACCGCGCCTTCCACGCGCGTGATGCGCCATTGCGTGACGCAGGCGCCGATCAAAAGGGCGGTCGCGCCCAACATCACCCAGTTGTCATAGGCGACGATCTCGGCTGGGATCGGGATTGGCTTGACGAGCGCGGTCGCACCGAGAATGCCCAAGATGTTGAAGATGTTGGAGCCGACGATATTGCCAAGCGCCACATCGGAATGGCCGCGCCTTGCAGCCAGAACCGAAGTGATGAGCTCTGGAAGCGATGTTCCAATCGCGACGATCGTCAGGCCGATGATGGTTTGCGAAACACCCATATCTTCGGCAAGCCCGATAGCGCCCTGCACAAGGAACTTTGCACCTAGAAGTGTGATCAAAAGGCCGACGACGAAATAGATCAGGGCCACTGGTGCCGAAAGGCTCGGGGCTTCGACCTCGGGGTCGTCGGCATTGCTCCGGCGCAGCGACAGAATCAAAAAGAGGGCGAGACCAACAAGCAAAACTGCTGCGCTGATCCGGCCAAGATACCCGCTCGCCGCGATCGCCATGAACAGAAGCGTCGCGCCGACAAGGAAGGCCATGTCCTGACGGAAGCCGCTACGACCCACAGCGATGGGCGCGACAAGGGCGGAAAGGCCGACGATCAGCAGGATATTGGCAATGTTGGAGCCGACTACATTCCCGACCGCGATGCCGGGAGCACCGTCAAGGGCGGCTTGAATGCTGGTCAGCAGCTCAGGCGTCGATGTGCCGAAACCAACGAGCGTCAGGCCGATCACCATAGGGGGAACCTTGAGCCTCTGGGCCGTATCGACGGCCCCCTTCACAAGAGCTTCGCCGCCGATGAGCAGGGCGATGAAACCGCCCAGAATGAAGAGGATATCCAAGATGGCTCCGTGGTCGGGTGTGACGTGGTGAACGAGATGTGGGAGGGCGGACGGGCAAGGTCAAGCTGCGCCCGAGGGGCGGGCGAGAATTCTTTTCTAGCTGCGGAAATGCTTCGACAGCTTCAGCCCTTGCCCCTGATAATTCGACGCGATCTCGCGGCCATAGAGCATATCCGGCGTCTCGGTCATCCGCTCATAGACCAGGCGGCCCACGACCTGCCCATGCTCCAGAACGAACGGTGCCTCATGGCAGCGAACTTCGAGAACCCCGCGCGATCCTTGGCCGCCCGCCGCGTCATGGCCGAAGCCCGGATCGAAAAAGCCCGCGTAATGCACCCGGAATTCGCCCACCATGGCGAGATAGGGCGCCATCTCGGCCGCGCATTCGGGCGGGATCGTCACGGCCTCGCGGCTCACGAGGATATAGAATGCACCGGGATCGAGGATGATCCGGCCTTCCGAGGTATGGATCGGCTCCCAGTAGTCTTCGGGGGCATAGTGGCCGATGAGATCGAGGTCGATCACGCCGGTGTGGGGCTTGGCGCGATAGCCGACGAGCGTGCCCTTTTCGGGGGCAAGATCGACCGAGAAGCCGAGGCCATCAGCGATCAAGGCTTCGCCCGACACAAGCGGCGAGACCTCATGCAGGGCCCGCAGATCGGCGTCCGACAAAGCGGCTTGCCCCTGCCGGAAGCGGATCTGGTTGAGCCGCATTCCCGGCCGCACGAGGACCGAGAAGGAACGGGGGCAGATTTCCGCATAGAGAGGCCCGTCATAGCCGGGCGCAATCCGGTCAAACTCAACCCCGCCATCGGTGATGGTGCGGGTCAGAAGATCGAGCCGGCCGGTCGAGGACTTGGCATTCGCCACCGCCTGCACGTCCTCGGGCAGCTTGAGCGATTCCATGAGCGGCACCACATAGACGCAGCCCTTTTCCAGAACCGCGCCTTTGGAGAGGTCGATCCGGTGCATCTCGAACTCGTCGAGGCGCTCGTCGACCGTGCGGCCGCCGCCAGTGAGGAACGAGGCGCGGACGCGATAGGCGATAGTACCGAGGCGCAGATCGAGGCTCGAGGGCTGGATCTGAGCGGGCGTGACAGGAACATCGGCCCGGATCGCTCCATCGGCGATCATCGCGCGGATCTTCTGGCTTGGCAGAACCCCTGTCATCTCGTGCCTCCCTCGGCCGTTATGAAAACGCCCGCCCCGCAAGAGCGAGACGGGCGGTTTTATGGTCGGGCTAGCAGGACTTGAACCTGCGACCTTCCGTCCCCCAGACGGACGCGCTACCAGGCTGCGCTATAGCCCGACTGCGCCCGTTCATACTGTTTTTCGGTGCGAGGGCAAGCTGGAAATCAGCATTATTCTCTGGCTGCATTTCTGGGGCCCGGTCTGCGTCTGAATTGATCAGGATGCCCCGGCGCGGTCGCGTAAGGCTTCGAGCCGCGCCACCAGTGGCGCAATCTGATGCGAGATGCGGCGCAGGGCGACAGGATCGGCCGAGGCGAGGAGCGCGGCGAAGCGCGGGGCGCCGGTAAAGTCGCTGTCCTTGGGGTCGGCGGGGATGGTTGGGACAAGGCGCGGTTTGGGCGGCGGGGGGGGCATTTCGCGCCGCTCTGTGGGCGGTGCGGCTTCTGCCTCAATGGCTTTGGGCGAATCGATCACCGCATCATCGGTGTCCTCAAGTGGGCTCGGGCCCATAGTGGCGACGTGCTTGATGCCCTTCTCGCGCAGAAGTTTTTGCACCCCCTTGATGGTCATGCCCTGATCGTGAAGGAGGGTCTTGATTCCGCCCAAAAGCTCCATGTCTTCGGGGCGGTAATAGCGGCGCCCGCCGGCGCGCTTGATCGGCTTGATCTGGCTGAACTTGCTTTCCCAAAAGCGCAGGACATGCGCAGGCGTATCGAGCCAGTCCGAAACCTCGCTTATGGTTCGGAAGGCATCGCGGGATTTTGCCATCCCTACAACCCCTTAGCCTTTGTTGCCGGCTGCCACGCGGTCTTTCATGAGATGCGAGGGCCGGAAGGTCAGAACGCGGCGCGGATGGATTGGAACCTCTTCGCCGGTCTTCGGATTGCGGCCAACGCGGGCTGCCTTGTCGCGGACCGAAAAGGTCCCGAAAGAGCTGATCTTGACGGTTTCACCGGCAACGAGCGCATCCGAAACATGGCCGAGTACGGACTCGACCAGATTGGCACTGTCGTTGCGGGAAAGGCCTACTTCTGCATGCACGGCCTCGGCAAGGTCCATGCGGGTCAGGGTCTTGTCGGACATGAGACTCCCCATTGTTTTCAGTGACCCTATGCTAGCGGGAATTTCCGAGTCAATAACAGGGGCTTGCCAGCTACAATTTAAGTTGGCACGCGATCACCAGCGCAGGACGACCGAACCCCAGGCAAGGCCGCCGCCGATGGCCTCGGTCACAACGAGATCGCCTTGCTTGATCTGCCCGTTCTGGACACCGACAGACAGAGCCAGCGGGATCGACGCGGCCGAAGTATTGCCATGGTCTTGAACCGTCACAACGACCTTGTCCATGCTCACGCCGAGCTTCTTTGCGGTCGCCTGAATAATGCGGATATTGGCCTGATGCGGAACCACCCAGTCGATATCTTCGTGGTGCAGGCCCACTTTCGAGAGCGCCTTGTCGGCGGTTTCGGCAAGCTTCTCAACCGCGTGGCGGAAGACTTCTTTGCCTTCCATCTTTAGAACGCCGGTCGAATTGGTCGAAACTCCACCATCAACATAAAGGATATCGCGGTAGCGGCCGTCGGAATTGAGGTCGGTGGCGAGGATGCCGCGGTCGGCATTGGTTCCGGTGCCTTCTTCGGCCGAAAGGATCAGCGCCCCGGCCCCATCGCCAAAGAGAACGCAGGTGCCGCGGTCGGTCCAGTCGAGGATGCGGCTGAAGGTTTCAGCGCCGATCACGAGGACGGTCTTGGCTTGGCCCGAGACGATCAGCGCATTGGCGTTGGCCAGTGCATAGACGAAACCGGCGCAGACAGCCTGAACGTCGAAGGCAAAGCCGGTGGTGTTGCCAAGCGCGCTTTGCACCATTGTGGCGGCGGAGGGGAAGGTGAGGTCTGCGGTCGAGGTGGCGACGATGATCGCATCGAGGTCGCCGGCGTTCATTCCCGCGTTTGCTAGCGCGGCCTTGGCGGCGCGCATGGCGAGATCCGAGGTCGTCTGGCCCTCGGCCGCGAAGTGGCGGCGTTCGATACCGGAGCGCGAAATGATCCATTCGTTCGACGTATCGAGCGTTTTCTCAAACTCGGCGTTGGGAACGACGCGCTCGGGCAGGTAATGCCCAACGCCCCGGACGACGGCTCGTAGCGTCATTGCGGATCTTCTTCCTTTGCTCTGGCGCGGTTTTCCGCGTCTTCTGTCTGGCTATCCTGCGCCAGCACGACAGCCGAGGCAATCCGTGCCGCCACACGTTCGCTAAAGCCCGATGCGCCAAGCTTGTAGGCGAGCGAGAGCGCCGCAGCGACGCCGGTTTCATCGGCCGAGCCGTGGCTCTTGATGACGGTCTTGTTCAGCCCGAGGAACACCCCGCCATTCACGCGGCGCGGGTCTATCCGGCGGCGCAGGCGCAAGAGCGAGGTCATGGCCAGAAGGGCGGCGATACGCGACAGGAAGGTCTTGTTGAAGGCTTCCTTCAAAAGCGTCGAGATCAGGGTCGCCGTGCCTTCGCCGGTTTTCAGCGCGATATTGCCGGTGAAGCCGTCTGTCACGATCACATCAACACGGTCGGAGGGCAGATCGCCACCCTCAACGAAGCCGACATAGTCAAACGCGCCTGCCGGGGCCGCGCGGACGATCAGATCCTGCGCCTCTTTCAATTCGGCGCGGCCCTTGTGTTCTTCGGTGCCCACATTGAGAAGGCCGACACGCGGGGTCGGCAGGCCAAGGCCGTTGCGGGCGTAAGAAGCGCCCATCATCGCAAAGGCGAGAAGGTCGTCCGCTTCGGCGCGGATATCGGCGCCCACGTCGAGCATGACGTTAAACCCGGACGGATTGCGCGAGGGCCAGAGGCAGGCGATGGCTGGGCGCTTCACGCCCTCGGCCTTG
>JBFEXG010000161.1:0-5719 GCA_041546005.1 Paracoccaceae bacterium | reverse complement strand
TGGCGTCTGTCATCGCCCATGAGCTTGGCCACGTCGCCTTGGGCCATTCGCGCCGCCGGATGATCGACTTTTCGGGGCAAAACGCGCTTCGAACCGCGATTGCCTTGATCCTCAGCCGCTTCCTGCCGGGGCTTGGCATGATCATCGCCAATGCGCTGATGTCGCTTCTGGCGGCCAAGCTTTCGCGGAGCGACGAATATGAGGCCGACGCCTATGCCACGGCCCTTCTGATCAAGGCGGGGATCGGCTCGGCGCCTCAGGTGAGCCTGTTCCGCAAGCTCGACACGCTCACGGGCGCGGGCGGGCAAGGCCAAATCGCCTGGATGCTGAGCCACCCCGTTACCGACGATCGCATCGCCGCAATCGAGGCCAATGCACGGACAGGGGAGCTGGGCTAAGCCCGCTCGAGCGCTTTTCCCAAGCGTGGCAGGCGCGCCTTCTTCATCAATCTGCGGAACGTCCAGTCCTCGCCGGAAAGGCGGATCGCCTCATCAAGCACGCCCAGCGCGGCAGTGCGGACCTTTTCGGGATGAGCGTTGTAGAGCGAAAGCACGAAAGCATCGGGATCGAGCCGCGTCAGCCCTTCTTCGGCAAGGATGTTTTTCGGGAAATCCATCGCGTTGACGGTCAGGATCGCATCCGCGCTTGAGGCTACGGCCACAGCGAGAACATGGATATCCGCCGGATCAGGCAGCCAGAGCCGTGCCTCAAGCCCCGCATGAGGCGGCACGATCGCCTTGGGGAAGCGGGCTTTGAGAAGCGCCACTTCGCCCCGCGCCTGCATCTCGCCATCCGGCCCGAGTTTGGCCGCGGCCCGCGCCCATTCCTCGAGGATGCGCTCGCTCCATTTCGGCTCAAAAAGACCCTCGGCCGCCACCGCCAGAACGACCTCGCGCATCACCGTCGGGAACAGCACGCAGGCGTCGATCACCACCCTCATAGGCGGAAGAACACGGCCTTGAGATAGCCGCTCTCGGCCAGTTGCGGCATGAGCGGATGATCGGGGCCGGCATAGCCCGTGTAGACGATCTGGCTCTGTCGTCCGGCACGGCCAATGCCGCGGGACGAGGCGGCGCGGAACCGCGAGAGGTCGGCGGCATGGCTGCACGAGCAGAGGCCAAGATAGCCGCCTTCTTTCACCAATGACGCCGCGAGACGGGCCACCCGCTCATAGGCACGCAGGCCTGCTTCGAGCGCCTGTTTGTTCGGGGCAAAGGCGGGGGGGTCGCAAACGACTATGTCGAATGTCTCGCCCTCGGCGGCGAGAGCGGCCATCACATCGAAGGCATCGCCCTGACGTGTGGCAAAACGATCCGCCACGCCCATCGCTGCTGCGCCCTGCCCTGCAAGACCAAGCGCAGGGGCCGAGCCATCAACCGCTAGCGCTGATGCCGCATCCCCCGCCAGCATGGCGAGACCAAAACCCCCAACATGGGAAAAGACATCTAGCACCTTCGCTCCCTTAGCAAGCGAGGCGGCAAAGGCATGGTTGGGGCGCTGGTCATAGAAGAGGCCGGTCTTCTGCCCGCCCATGACATCGGCCATATAGGTTGCGCCGTTCATCGGCACGGGGATCGGCGCGGTCGGAGCCTTGCCCATGAGCAAGCGGGTTTCTTCCGGCAGCCCTTCAAGCCCCCGCGCGCGGCCCGTGCCGTTCATGATGACGGTCGAAACACCCGTTACCTCCGCCAAAGCCGCGCCCAGATCGTCGATCCGCGTATCGGCCCAAGCAGCATTGGGCTGGACCACCGCGACATCGCCAAAACGGTCGATCACAACGCCCGGCAAGCCATCGGCTTCGGCATGGATCAGGCGGTAGAAAGGCTCGGCATAGAGGCGCTCGCGATGCGCCAGCGCCCGTGCGATCCGGGCCGAAAACCACGCCTTGTCGATCACCGCCGCCGGATCGGTATCGAGCATCCGACAGATGATCTTGGAGGCCGGATTGACGGCAACAAGCCCCATCGGCCGACGCTCGGCGTCCTCAAGCACCGCCACCGATCCGGCGGGGATCGCCTTGGTACGCCGGTCGGTTACAAGCTCGTTGGCATAGACCCAAGGAAACCCGTGCCGAATGGCGCGGGCATCAGCCTTGGGCATGAGGCGAACGGTCGGGAGATCAAAAACAGAAGAGGAGAGCGTCATGCTCTCCTCCTAGTCGTTTTCGGGATCGGGCGGAAGGCCCCTTACTCGGGCATTGTCGCCTGCCCGCCAAGCTCGGTTACAAGAACATAGGCAAGGAAATCCGTCACACGGACACGCTCGGTCTGGCCCATGACATCCTGCAACATGGCCACCTGCCCGCCCGGCGCAGGCAGATCGGCCTCGATGACGCGGGCCGGCTCGATGATCTCGCCAGTCTGCGCGTTGCGGACGGTGAATGTGAAGAGGATGTTGTAGACGCCGCCGACCGACGAACGGGTCTTCTCGGTCACACCGTGAAAGCGGATCAAAGTGACCCCAATCTTAACCGGAACAGCACCGGTCAGAGCGGGCTTGGCCAATTCGACCGCATCAGAAAACAGCGATCCGATCTGAGCATATCGGTCGCCCGGAGCATCGCCGCGCCAGACGATATCGGCCATAGGATAGTACATATTGGCCTCGGAAACCTTCAGCGTGCGCGGAATACTGATCTTCGCGCTGACGAGCGCGTAGTCCCGGATTACTGGCTCGGACACTTCCGAAGTGGAACCGTTGACCTCGAAAACAGCAGCTGTCTGCTGCGTTAAAGTGCAGGCTGAAAGCGCCGAAAACAAACTCGCCAGCAGCAGAATACGCAAATAGACCATACCTGTCCTTGTCCAAAATAAGTCCGAAACCCGGAAGCCGACCCGCAATTCGCAGGTGTTTGTGTCCGCAATGCGTTCACACTCGGAACAATTTTATGAAAATGATAGAAAAAGTAGCCAACGATGAACAATCGTGCGCGGCCAAAGATGAATAAGTTAGTTGTTAGCGCTAACTATCGGTGCTAGTAGGGGCCGATTTCAAATTGCGGAGCCGAGAATGACGCTTAACGCAACCATCACCGATGTGACCGAGCGGATCCGCAAGCGGAGCGAGTCGGGCCGTGCGGCCTATCTGGCCCGCATGGCCGCAGCGGCCGAGGCTGGCCCGCGCCGCGCGCATCTGACCTGCGGCAATCAGGCCCATGCTTATGCGGCGATGGGCGAAGACAAGGCGGCGCTGGCCGCCGGCCGCACCCCGAATATCGGCATCATCACCGCCTATAACGATATGCTCTCGGCCCATCAGCCCTACGAGACCTATCCCGCCCTAATCCGCGAAGCGGCCCGCAAGGCTGGCGCCACGGCGCAGGTGGCGGGCGGGGTTCCGGCCATGTGCGATGGCGTCACTCAAGGCCAGACGGGGATGGAGCTGTCGCTCTTCAGCCGCGATGTGATTGCGCTCGCCGCAGGCGTGGGCCTGTCGCACAACACCTTCGATGCCACCCTCTATCTCGGCGTCTGCGACAAGATCGTGCCGGGCCTCGTCATGGCGGCAGCGACCTTTGGTTATTTGCCAGCGGTGTTCCTGCCTGCGGGTCCGATGACTTCGGGCATTCCGAACGATGAAAAAGCCAAGGTCCGCCAGAAATTTGCCGTGGGCGAAGCCACGCGCGAAGAGCTGATGGCCTCGGAAATGGCCTCCTACCACGGCCCCGGCACCTGCACGTTTTATGGCACCGCCAACTCCAACCAGATGCTGATGGAGTTCATGGGCCTACACCTTCCGGGCGCAAGCTTCGTCAATCCCGGCACACCCCTGCGCGATGCGCTCACAATTGCAGGTGCAGAACGGGCGCTCGAGATCACAGCCCTCGGCAACGATTACCGCCCCGCGAGCGCGATCCTTGACGAGCGTAGCTTCGTCAACGGCATCGTCGGGCTGATGGCAACGGGCGGCTCGACCAATCTTGTCCTGCACCTGCCAGCCATGGCGCGGGCGGCGGGGATCACCCTGACGCTTGAGGATTTCGCCGATATTTCGCGCGTCACCCCTCTTATGGCCAAGGTCTATCCCAACGGCCTTGCCGACGTGAACCATTTCCACGCCGCGGGCGGTCTTGCCTATATGATTGGCGAGCTTTTGAATGACGGCCTCTTGCACGACGATACGGTCACGGTCGCGGGCGATGGCCTTGCGCTCTATACCCGTGAGCCAAAGCTCGCAGAGACCGGCCTCACCTATGTCGACGGCCCGCGCCAAAGCGCCAACGACCGTATCCTGCGCCCTGCCTCTGAGCCATTCAGCCCCACCGGTGGCGTGGTTCAGCTGGATGGCAACCTCGGCCATGGCGTGATCAAGGTCTCAGCCGTGGCAGCCGACCGGCACGTCATCGAAGCGCCCGCCCGAATTTTCCACGACCAAGAGGCGGTGAAGACAGCCTTCCAGAAGGGCGAGTTTACCTCCGACGTGGTGGTGGTCGTCCGCTTTCAGGGACCGAAATCCAACGGGATGCCCGAACTGCACGGCCTGACGCCAATCCTCTCGGTCCTGCAGGATCGCGGCCTGCGCGTCGCACTCGTGACCGATGGCCGGATGTCGGGCGCCTCTGGCAAGGTTCCGGCGGCGATCCACGTCAGCCCCGAAGCGGCAGACGGCGGCCCCCTTGCGCGGCTGCGTGATGGCGATATGGTCCGGCTGAATGCGGACGAAGGCACGCTTGAGGCTGTTGGCGTCGATCTGTCGTCCCGCGCCCCGGCCGAGGCCGATCTGACCGGCAATGGCACCGGCGTTGGCCGCGAGCTGTTTGACGTTTTCCGCAAGAATGTCGGCCTCGCCTCGACCGGCGCGGCTGTTGTCGTCTAACCTGAAAGAACCCCCATGACCCCCGAACACGCCTCCGATCTTACCCGTCAGGTTTGCGAGCTGGCCCCTGTCGTTCCGGTGCTGGTGATCGACGATGCCTCCAAAGCCGAGGGCCTCGCAAAAGCTTTGATTGCGGGCGGCCTGCCTGCGCTTGAAGTGACGCTGCGCACCCCCGCCGCGCTTGAAGCGATTTCCGAGATGGCCAAGGTGCCCGGCGGCGTGGTCGGCGCCGGAACGCTCTTGACCACCGCCGATGTCGAAGCGGCCAAGATGGCCGGTGCGGTCTTCGGCGTCTCGCCCGGCGCGACCGACCGGCTTCTCGACGCCTGCGAGGCCAATGATCTGCCGCTTCTGCCCGGCGCCGCCACCTCGACCGAAGTGATGCGGCTTCTGGAGCGCGGCTATACCATGCAGAAATTCTTCCCCGCCGAGGCCAACGGCGGCGCGAAGGCGCTCAAAGCCATCGGTGCGCCGCTGCCCAGGGTCAAGTTCTGCCCCACGGGCGGCATCACGCTCGAGAACGCGCACGATTATCTGAGCCTTTCCAACACGATCTGCGTCGGCGGCAGCTGGGTCGCTCCGACCGGCCTCGTCCGCGCGGGCGACTGGGCGGCGATCACCGCGCTCGCGGCCGAAGCCTCAATGCTCTGAGCCCTTGCCGGAATCGGCGTGGGCGTTGAGGATGCGCCAGCTGTTTCGGGGAGAGTGAGATGAGCAAAGGTCAAAGCATCCGCACTTGCCTTTGGTTCGAACAGGGTGCTGAAGAAGCCGCACGCTTCTATGTCTCGCTCTTTGAGGGTGCCGAGATCACACATCGGTTTCCGATGCGGGGCGATCCCGAGGGCCGCGCCTTTCTCGTCCATTGGACGATGCTCGGCCAGAAGTTCAGTGCCATGAACGGCGG
>JBFEXG010000355.1:0-2183 GCA_041546005.1 Paracoccaceae bacterium | reverse complement strand
GTGCCGATGATGGCGGTGATCTTCGTGCTCGTATTCATCGGCGCGATTAACGATTATCCGGTGGCAAGTGTGCTTCTGCGCTCGGAAGACAACCTGACGCTGGCGGTCGGCTCACGGCTCTATCTCAACGAGTTCAAGTATCTCTGGGGCGATTTCGCCGCCGCGGCGATCCTGTCGGGGGTGCCGATCACCATCGTCTTCCTGATCGCCCAGAAATACCTTGTCTCGGGCCTCGGCGAAGGCGCAGTCAAAGGCTAGAGAACGGCGGGCCCGAGCCACCCGCCCTTTTCTTTTCACTGGCGCCGCGCCACTCTCGCGCCATGACGCCCAAACTCAAGCATATCCAGGCCTTCGTCGCCGTGGCCGACCTCGGCACCTTCCGCCGCGCGGCGGAGCGGCTGAACACGACCCAGCCGAATATCTCGGGGAGGATCGCCCAGCTTGAGGACCAGCTCGGCTTTCGCCTGATGGAGCGCGATGCAGGCTCCGTCCGCCTCACGCCGCGCGGCCAGAGCCTTCTTGCCCCCGCCCGTGCAATCCTTGCCGCCAACGAAGCCTTCGTCGCGGCGGCCGACGACGACACGCTCTATAGCGGTGTTTTGCGGCTTGGCGTCAGCGAACTTGTTGCCCACACTTGGCTCCAACCCTTCCTGATCGAGATGCGGGCGCGGTTTCCCAATATCGACGTCGAACTGACCGTCGATCTCTCGGCCAATCTCTCCAAGGCGCTCGCCGCGCATGATCTCGACCTGACGTTCCAGAGCGGACCTTTTGATCGCAAGACCCGCTTTTCCGCGCAGCTCGGGCAAGCGCCCTATGCGTGGGTGGCATCGCCTGCGCTCGACCTTCCGTCCGGCAAGGTCTCGGCGGATGACCTCGCACACCACCCGATCCTCGCCCATCCGCGCGGCACCGTTCCCTATCGCCAGCTCGACGAGCACTTTCGCAGTCTTGGCGCAAAGGTCCGCATCGTGCCCGCCACCAACAACGCGGTCTGCCTGCAAATGACCCTCGACGGGCTCGGGATCGCCTGCCTGCCGCGACCAATGATCGAAGAGCATCTCGGCGCAGGCAGGCTGCGCGAGGTCGACTATGGTTGGCGACCCGATGCCCTCTTCTTCGAAGCGCGGTGCGATCTTGATCCCCTTCCGCCCTATATCGCGGAGGCGGCGAAGATCGCGCAGCGACTGTCGCCGCCAAAGGATCGTAAATCGTGATCCTATATATACAAGAAAGCGATTTTTCCTTATTCAATACACCCGCTATACTCTCCCCGAATTCAGGGAGAGGCCCATGGCATCCAAGACGATCCGCGCTGGCGCCGATATCGGCGGCACCTTCACCGATGTTGTGCTCGAGGTGGGTAAGTCCACCTATTCCACCAAGGTTCTGACCACCTATTCCGCCCCCGAGGACGCGATCATCGACGGGCTCCAGCAGGTCTGCGCCAAGGCCGGAATCGCCATGGCCGAGATCGGCCAGCTGATCCACGGCACAACTCTGGCGACAAACGCCCTGATCGAGCGGCGCGGGGCCAAGACCGCCTTCATCACGACCGAGGGCTTCCGCGATGTGATCGAGATGCGGACCGAGAGCCGGTTTGAACAATACGATCTGAATCTCGTCCTGCCCCTGCCCCTCATTGCCCGCGACCGGCGGTTTACGCTGAAAGAGCGCGTCGATGCGGGCGGCAATATCCTGATCGCGCTGGACGAGGCCGAGATTGACGCGCTGGTTGAGAACCTGCGCGGGTTCGACTCGATCGCCGTCGGCTTCCTTCACAGCTACCTCAACCCCGCCCACGAGCGGCTGGTGCGCGAGAGGCTCGAGGCGGCGCTCCCCGGCGTTTCGATTTCGCTTTCCTCCGATGTCTCTCCGCAGATGCGGGAATACGAGCGGTTCAACACCACCTGCGCCAACGCCTACGTCAAGCCGATGATGGAGGCCTATCTGGGTCGCCTGCGCGACCAGCTGGCTGCTGCTGGCGCGCCCTGCCCGATCTTCCTGATGCATTCGGGCGGCGGGATCATGAGCCTCGAGAATGCCGCCCAATTCCCCGTGCGCCTTGTAGAAAGCGGCCCGGCGGGTGGCGCGATCTATGCCGCCGATGTGGCGCGGCGACACGGGCTTTCGCGCGTTCTGAGCTTCGACATGGGCGGCACCACCGCCAAGATCTGCCTGAT
>JBFEXG010000108.1:0-7576 GCA_041546005.1 Paracoccaceae bacterium | reverse complement strand
TGGCCTTGTCGATCTTGGTGGCATAGGTCACGCCGTCTTCGGGCTGCACCTCGGGGGTCAGATCGGGCAGCTTCGCCAGCGCCTCGACGATCGCCGCAGCCCCGATCGCCGCCAGCCGGTCGTGCAACTCGCCGGTCGTCTCTTCCGCACCAATCGGCGTGACCTTGCGCAACAGAACCGGCCCGGTATCGAGCCCCGCTTCCATCTGCATGATGCACACGCCGGTCTCGGCGTCCCCCGCCATGATCGCCCGATGGATCGGCGCGGCCCCGCGCCAGCGCGGCAAGAGAGAGGCGTGAATGTTGAGGCAGCCGTGCCTCGGCGCATCGAGGATCGCCTGCGGCAGGATCAGCCCATAGGCCACGACCACCGCCACATCCGCCTCAAGCGCCGCAAACTCGGCCTGCGCCTCGGCCCCCTTCAGCGTGGTCGGGTGCCGCACGGGAATGCCCAGCGCCTCGGCGCGGGCCTGTACCGGCGAGGGCTGTTCCTTCTTGCCGCGGCCCGCGGGGCGGGGCGGCTGGGTATAGGCGCAAACGATTTCGTGGCCCGCGCCCACCAGCGCCTCCAAAGCGGCGACCGAGAAGACCGGGGTTCCCATGAAGACGATGCGCATGGCCTCTCCTAGCGTGCGAGCTTCTGCGCCCGTTTGAGGAGCATATCGCGTTTCACCTTGCCGAGCCGGTCAAAATACATCTTGCCCTGAAGGTGGTCGATCTGGTGCTGCACCGAGGTCGCCCAAAGGCCCACGAAATCGCGCCGGTCCCAGATGCCGTGCTCGTCGAGATAGCGCACTGTCACAGCGCGGGGGCGCTCGATCTTGGCGCTAACGCCCGGCAGGTTGGGCGAGGCTTCATCATGTTCCCGCAGTTGCACCGAGGCGTGCAGGATCTCGGGGTTGGCCATGCGGATCGCCTGTCCGCGTTTCTCCGAGGCATCAACCACCGCCAAGGCCATCGGGATGCCCAGCTGCACGGCGGCAAGGCCGACGCCCGGCATCGTCTCCATCGCCTCGATCATCTCGTCCCAGATCGCGCGGATCTCGTCGGTAATCGCCTCGACCGGCGCCGCCGCCATACGCAGCCGCTTGTCGGGCCACATGACATAGGGGCGATGCGCCATCGCCCTAGCCCCGCGCCTGCTCGCGCTTGAGCTTCTGCATCTTGCGGGTGATCATCTGCCGCTTCATCGGGCTGAGATAATCAATGAACAGCTTGCCATCGAGGTGGTCGATCTCGTGCTGGACGCAGGTCGCCCAGAGATCGTCGAACTGTTCCTCGTGATCCTTGCCATCAACGCCCAGCCAGCGGACCTTGACCGAGGCGGGCCGTTCGACATCGGCATATTGCTCGGGGATCGACAGGCAGCCCTCGTTATAGGTGCTGCGCTCGTCCGACGACCAAATGACCTCGGGGTTGATCAACACCATCGGTTTCGGCGCCTCGTCCTCGCCCTTGACGCAATCCATCACCAGCATCCGCCCCAAAACGCCCACCTGCGGCGCGGCAAGGCCGATGCCCGGCGCGTCATACATCGTCGCCAGCATGTCATCGGCCAGACGGCGGATATCGTCCGTGATATCGGTCACGGGCTTGCACACCGTTTTCAGGCGCGGGTCGGGATGGATCAGGATCGGTCGCAGGGTCATGTGCCGCCATGTAGGATATGCGCGCAAACTCTGCAACGGGGCGTTCTGTTCTTGCGCAGCCGCTCCAATCGGTTAGCCTCGCGCCGGATCAACCGAGGGCACCATGAATTTCGACAAGCTTTTCCACCGCAAGGGTCTTGGCAGCAAGAAGTGGGACGAAGCCCACATCTATACCGGCGTCACCGCCGAAAGATCCCTGCCCATGTGGGTGGCCGACATGGATTTCCAGCCCCCGGCTTGCGTGATCGACACCGCCCGCCGCATCACCGAAGCCGGCGACTTCGGCTATTTCTGCCGGATGGAGGAATTCTATGCCTCGGTCGCCTGGTGGCAGGAGAACCGCCACGGCTGGACCATCGACCCGCGCTGGTGCCTGACGACCTTCGGCCTTGGCAATGCCATCGCCATCACCCTGCAAACCTTCTCGCAGCCCGGCGATGCTGTGGCCTTCTTCACGCCGGTCTATCACGAGTTCCAGATGAAGACCGAGCGCAACGGCCGCGTGGCGCGCCACCTGCCGCTGGCCAAGGAAGGCGGCAAATATGTGCTCGACTGGGAGGCCTATGACGCGTTGATGACCGGGGCCGAGAAGATCCTCATCATCTCTTCCCCGCACAATCCCGCCGGCCGCGTCTGGACCCGCGACGAGCTCAAGGCCATCGCGGATTTCTGCGTGAAGCACGACCTCCTGCTGATCTCCGACGAGATCCACAACGACCTCGTCCACCCGGGCCACACCCATATTCCGATGGCCGTCGCCTGCCCCGAGATTCTCGACCGGCTGATCATGATGAATTCGGCCTCAAAAACATTCAATCTCGCAGGCCTGCGCACCGGCAATGTGATCATCCCCGATGAGGCGCTGCGCCGCCGTTTCGCCCATGCCTTAAGCGCACTTGATATGTCGCCCAACCTCTACGGCGTGCGGATGACCGAAGCCGCCTATAGCCCCGAAGGCGCGGCATGGGTCGACGCGCTCTGCGGCTATATCGCCGACAACGCCAAGGTCATGGCCGAGGGAATCGCCCAGATTCCCGGCCTCTCGTTCATGCCGATGGAAAGCACCTATCTCGCCTGGATCGATTTTGCCGGAACCGGCATGAGCGTGGACGAATTCACCGCCCGCGTCCGCGACGACGCTCACATCGGCACAAGCCCCGGCGCGCCTTTCGGAACCGGCGGCGAGACCTGCCTGCGGTTCAACATTGGCACCCAGCGCTCGCGCGTGATCGAGGCGGTCGAGCGCCTTCAAGTCGCGTTCAAAGATCTGCAGTAATCAGTCGGCCATCCGGCCAATGAGGGCCACCGGCTCTTCAGAGAGCCGCTCGAAATCCACGGGCGGGCGATCATGCACGGCAGTGTGCCACTTGAACTCGAAGATCATCTCGCCATCCTCCTCGCGCGAAGCGATCACGAGGCACTGATAGAGGTGGCGCATCCCGTCATAAAGATCGACATGCCCGCGCAAATGCGGCGCGTCTTCCACGTCCATGGCAAAGCCGCCATCCCAGAGGCGCAGAACCTTGTAGACCTTGTCATCGTTGTGAACACAGAGGCGCGACGACCGCCGCATCGCCGTTTTGCGCGCCTCTTCAAGCCCCTTACGAACGGCTTCCGGCAAATACATGGACATAATCAACACCCCCACCCTTGTCTCTAGGATGGCGCGAACTCATTGAAAATCAAGTTAACAACCTGTCGCGGAATCGCGAACACTGAGATGTTGCCGCTCTACCTCACACGTTCCTTGACCCGAGGCCGCAGAACATGGGGCTTGCCGGCATCATAAAGGGCAGAGTCGGGGAAACCGTGCGTATCGGCCAAAGCTGGCCCCACAAGAATGAGCGCCGTGCGCGTGATCTTGGCGGCACGCACCTTGGCATGAATATCCGAAAGGGTGCCACGAATGATCTGCTGATCCGGCCAGCCGACACGATAGATCACCGCCAGAGGGCAATCCGCCCCGTAATAGGGCGCAAGCTGCCGCTCGATCTCGCGCAATGCCCGAATACCAAGGTGAATGGCCAGCGTCGCCCCCGTGCGGGCGAAATTCTCCAAGGTCTCCCCCTCGGGCATCGAGGTCGATTTCATCGACATCCGCGTCAGCACGATCGACTGCGCCACCTCAGGGATGGTCAGCTCCTGCCCCAGCGCTGCCGCTGCGGCGGCATAGGCCGGAACCCCGGGGATCACCTCATAGTCGATCCCATCTGCCTTGAGCCGCCGGATCTGCTCGGCAATCGCGCCATAGAGCGAAGGATCGCCCGAATGCACCCGCGCCACATCCTCGCCCCGCTCGCGCGCCGCCAGAATCTCGGCGTGCGTGTCGTCCAAGGTCATAGACGCCGTATCCATCACCCGCGCCCCTTCCGGCGCACAGGCCACCACTTCGGGCGGCACAAGCGAGCCCGCATAGAGGCACACGGGGCATTCCCCGATAATCCGCGCCGCCTTCAGCGTCAGAAGCTCCGGATCGCCCGGCCCCGCCCCGATGAAATAAACCTTCACGCCGCACCTTCTTTCTTTTGGCCCGAAATACTCCGGGGGAGCCCCGCAGGGGCGGGGGCAGAGCCCCCCTCTTCTGTCAGGTGCCTGTTACCGACATCGCGCAAATCGCCGTCGATCCGCCGTGCATAGCCGCGCGGGGTAAACATCCGTGGCCCCTCGCCCAATTGCGCGAGCCGCGAGTTCGACGAGCCAACCAGAACAACCGTCAGCATATCCACCTCATCCACCTCAAGCTCATCAAGGCGGCGATAGCGCAGATGCTCCTCCGGCCGCCCCAGATTGCTCGCCAGCATCACCGGCGTATCAGCGGGGCGATGCTGCAACAGGATATCCCGCGCCTCGGCCAGAAGGGTCCGGCGAGTCTTGGAGACGGGATTGTAGAAGGCGATCACGAAATCGCCCTCGGCAGCAGCTTTCAGGCGGCGAATGATATCGTCGCGGGGCGTCAGAAGGTCCGACAGAGAGATGGTGCAGAAATCGTGCCCGAGCGGAGCCCCGGCCCGTGCCGCCGCGCCTTGCAGCGCCGAAACACCCGGCGAGCAGACCACCTCGACCCGCCGCGCCGCATCGCTCACGCCCATCTGGCCCTCAGGCCGATCCAAAAGCTCGAACACCAGCGCGCCCATCGCATAGATGCCCGCGTCGCCCGAACAAACGAGAGCGACGTTCTTGCCCTTGCCCGCTTCTTCAAGCGCATAGCGGCACCGCGCCTCTTCGCCGCCCAAGGGGAAATCGGCGCGGGGCTTGCCCGCAGCCAACGGGCCAAGCAGGTCGATATAGAGGCCATAGCCCACCAGCTCTTCTGCCTCGGCCACAAGCCGCGAGACCTCGGGCGTACGCCAAGCGGATTGGCCGGGGCCGATGCCCACCACCGAAAGCCGCCCGCGCGGGCGGCCACGCAATTCGGTCATCGGCGCAGGGGCTTCAGCGATGGCACAGGTTGCATTCGCCGTTTTGCACTTGGGATGGCTGAGGCGGCCCACGCCGCCCACCTGCGCCAGCGCCGCCGCCTCAGATACGCCATGCGCCCCGACCTCGGCAAAGACGACCTCAGAGGGGTTCGCCAAACGCGGGGTTTCGGCCTCGAGTGCCTCGGCCTCGAAAAGCCGCAGCGGCACGCCGATATCGCGGGCCAGCGCGAGAATCGCGGGCTCGTCTGCCTTGAGCGCAATGGTGTTAACCGAATGGATCGCGAAGGGGCTGATCCCGGCCTCTCTCAAGGCCTCTTCCACCAGCGCCTTCAACTCCTCCGGCGGGCAATTGCGGGCGCAGCCGACGCCGAGTGCAAAGCGTTGGGGTGCAAAGTGCAGGGTGCGCGGCCCTGTTGCCACCGGCTCTGTCCCGCAAGCAATCGACAAGTCATCGCCTTTCGGGAGACCGGCGAGCCAACCGGCGGCTGCGGCATCGCTCCCCGTCACCGTCGCGCCACCGCCCGACAAAAGCGCCGCCATCGCAGGCTTGGCATCCTGCGGATTGGCGAGCCGCCAGCCAGCAGGCGGCGCATCGAGCGCCACGCCCAGCGCGACATCTCCGGCAGTAGTCACCGCCGCGACCGAGCCAAGCGCGCTCGAGATTTCCTTCGCCAGCCGGTTCGCGCCGCGATGGCCGCCCAGAAGTGGCACGACGACCGAGCCATCGTCCGAGACCGAAACCACTGGCGGCTCGTTCCATTTGTCGCCCAGATGCGGGGCGACGGCGCGGATCAGGATGCCGCTCGCGCAAACGCCGATCACTGGCACGCCCGCCAGAAACAGATCGCGCGCATGAACCAGCGCATCGTCGAAGATCACCTCGGCCCGATCGACACGGCCCTTGCGGCCATGAACAACGGCGCCAAGCGCCTTGGCCACGCGGTGGGCGGTGGGCTCGCCCGAACGGGAAAGCGCGAGAACGACGGGGGTCATAGCCATGGATCGGCCCCTTTGGTGAGCAGGATCATTGAGAAATAGGGCGCGGTTTCAGGCGCCTCGGAAAGCGGCAGGACAACCTCTTGAGGAAGGCTCGCCCGCTCGACATAGGTGGCGCGATCCGTCAGGCCCAAGGCCTCGATCACGCGGCGGATCTTCGGCAGGTGACGGCCGACCTTCATGATGGCCACGCTTTCCGCTCCGGCGATGCGCTCGGTCAGCTCAGCCTCGCTCAGGGGGCCGGGCAGGACGGTCAGGCGCTCGTTGCGGGCCACAAGCGGCTTGCCTGCGCTGGCGGCGACGGCGGCAATTGAGGTGACGCCGGGCACGACGACGACCTCATAGCGCGGCGCAAGGCGGGCGAAGAGATACATGAAAGAGCCATAAAAGAAGGGATCGCCCTCGCAGAGGCAGACCACATCCTCGCCCGCCTCGAGGGCCGCAGCGATATCGGCCGCGCCGCGGTCATAGGCCGCCTGCGCGGGCGCGCGCTCGGTGGTCATCGGCACCGGCATGACGATCTCGCGGGCGCTTTCGGGAATCAGGCCAGCAGCAATCGAGCGGGCAAAGCTCGCGCCATCCTCGAGCGCGGGATAGGCGATGACCTTGGCGCCTTCGATTAGGCGGGCGGCGCGCAGGGTTATGAGATCAGGCGCGCCGGGGCCGAGGCCGACGCCGTAGAGGATACCGCTCATCGCTTGATCAGGCTCCACTGGGTGACGGGCATCAGCGGCCGAAAGGCAGTCAGCCGTCCGACCGCATCGGCGCGTTGGACGCCGAGTTTCACAAGTTGGCCACCGTGCTCTTTATAGAGATCGAGCATCAGCGCCTCGCTCTCGAGCGTCACGGCATTGGCGACGAGGCGGCCAAGCGGGCGCAGGGCGGACCATGCGGTCTCAAAGACCTCCGCCGTCAGCCCGCCGCCGATGAAGATCGCATCGGGCGGGGCAAGCCCTTCGAGGGCCTCGGGCGCTGTGCCTTCGATAATCTGGAAACCCGGTGTGCCGAGGGCGAGGGCGTTGGTCGCGGCCATGGCGCGGCGGTCGGCGCGGGGCTCGATGCCGATGGCGCGGGCATAGCGGGCGGCGCGCATCCATTCGATTCCGACCGAGCCGCAGCCCGCGCCGATATCCCACAAAAGCGCCCCGCGCATGGGCATGAGCTTGGCCAGCGTTGCGGCGCGGACCTCTTGCTTGGTCATGGTGCCGTCAGAGGCAAACATCTCGTCGGGCAGACCCGGCACGCGCGGCAGAAGCGCCGCACCGGGGGCGGCGATGCATTCGACGGCAAGGGTGTTGAACTCGGGCACCTCGTGCGACCAGCTTTCGGCGGTGCCGTCAAAGCGCTGTTCCCGCTCGCCACCCATCGCGGCGAGGACGGTCATCTTGGATTGGCCGAAGCCACGATCTGAGAGGAAACGGGCGATCTTGCCGGGGGTGTCAGAGCCGGTGGTGAGGATCAGGAGCCGTTGGTCGGGCTGGATGAAGGCGATCATCTGCTCGACCGGGCGGCC
>JBFEXG010000272.1:0-3339 GCA_041546005.1 Paracoccaceae bacterium | reverse complement strand
CTGCCCCCGCGCCTTTGGCGCTCCCCCGAAGTATTTTGGGCCAAAAGAAGCGGTATTGACTTGAGGCAAGGAGCGTTTTCATTTGGTGACATGGACCGCAAGTCACAGATCGACGCCTTCGGGGCGGGCTCGCTGATAGCTTTTGCGCTTCTGCTGGCGTTCAATCAGGTTGTGGTGAAGGTCGCTAATGCTGGATTGCAGCCGGCGTTCTTTGCTGGCTTGCGGTCGGTCGGGGCGGTGTTTTGCGTTTGGGCTTGGCTCTGGTGGCGGGGGATACCGCTCAAGTTTCCGAACGGGGCGCTTTGGGCCGGTATCATCGCCGGTTTCTGCTTTGCGGCGGAGTTTCTACTTCTCTTTATCGCGCTTGATCTGACCACGGTCGCGCGCAGCGGGATCATGTTCTATTCGATGCCGCTTTGGATGGCGGTGATCGCCCACTTCGTCTTGCCCGACGACCGCGTGACGCCGACAAAGGCGCTGGGGCTTTTGCTGGCACTGGCGGGGGTCGCCGTGGCGCTTTTTGGGCGCGGAATGGATAGCGGGGGTAGCCTCTGGGGCGATCTCGCAGGGATCGGGGGTGCGATCGGCTGGGCGGTGACCCTGCTTATGGCCAAGGCCTCGCCGCTCAGGCACGCGCGGCCTGAAGTTCAACTTTGGATTCAGGTCTTGGTCTCTGGTCCGATCCTTCTTTTGGCTGCGCCGCTGTTCGGGCCTTTGATCCGCGATCTTGAGCCGATCCACCTCTGGGCGCTGGCGTTTCAGATCGTGGTGGTGGTGAGCGCGGGCTTCATCTTCTGGCTTTGGCTTTTGTCGATCTATCCGGCCTCGGGCGTTGCCTCGTTCAGCTTTCTCTCGCCGGTGTTTTCGGTGCTGCTGGGGTGGTTGATCCTCGGGGAAGAGATCAAGCCGGTGATTGTCGTCGCACTGGTTTTGGTGGCGGCGGGGATCTTGCTGATCAACCGCCCGCCGAAGAGGGCCTAGAGGGCCATCGTCATCAGGGAATAGCGGTCGCGCGGGGCGAAGCCGCATTTGCGATAGAGCTTTTGCGCGGCGGGATCGTCGCGGTCCACCTCGAGGTGGATCGCTGTGACGCCCGCATCGCGCAAGGCACGCGCCAAAGCAAAGAGAGCCTCGGTGGCAAGGCCGCGGCCGCGCACGGCGGTGCGGACGTAGATCTCGTCGATCCAGGCCTCCATTCCGCCCATCTCGATCGACCAGCCGAAGGTGACGATGAGATAGCCGGTCGGCGCGCGTGTCGGGCCGAAAAGATAGGCGGCGCCATAGGGCGAGCCATCGAGAAGGGGAGCAACAGACGCATTGCGCGCCTCGTCCCGCCCGGCCATCCCGTATTCATCGGCAAAGCGCGACATGAGATCGGCGAGGCGCTCTGCCTCTTCCGGCCCGCAAAGGGTGAGGGCGGCCATCAGAGGCGGCCGATCCGGTCGGTCAGCAGGCGATAAAAGCCGTCGGCCTGAATATCGCCGATGAAGAGGCAGTTGGGCGCGCGCTTGGTGACGCGCCACCAGTCGGCCACGGTCATACCGAGGGTCAGCTCAGAGGTCGTCTCGATCTCGACGTTGATCTCGCGGCCGGAGAAGAGGTAGGGGTCGAGCAGATAGGCGATCACGCAAGGATCGTGCAGCGGCGCGCCTTGGCTGCCGTATTTCTCCATATCGAAACGCTCGAAGAAATCGGTCCATTCGGCAACCATGATCCCTGGCTTCGTTCCGAGGTTGCGGAAGGCCTCGATCCGGGGGCGGGTGGTAAGCGCCTTGTGGGTCACGTCCAAAGGCATGACGACGAGCGGCACGCCGGATTTGAACACGATCTCGGCGGCTTCGGGATCGACGTAGATATTGAACTCGGCCGCGGGCGTGATGTTGCCCACCTCGAAATAGGCGCCGCCCATGAGGACGATTTCCTGCACGCGGGGGATGATGTCGGGGGCCTTGAGGAAGGCGGTGGCGATATTCGTCAAAGGCCCGAGCGGGCAGAGGGTAACGGTTTTTTCCGGCTCACGTCGCAGCGTCTCGATGAGGAAATCGACCGCGTGCTGATCCTGAAGGGGCATGGTCGGATCGTCCATCTTCGGGCCGTCGAGGCCGGTCTTGCCGTGGACGTGCTCGGCGGTGACAAGCTTGCGTTTGAGGGGGGCATCGCAGCCGGCGAAGACTTTGGTCTCGGGCTTGCCGGCCAGTTCGCAGACGATGCGGGCGTTCTTCT
Source organism: Paracoccaceae bacterium (assembly GCA_041546005.1). GTDB lineage: Bacteria > Pseudomonadota > Alphaproteobacteria > Rhodobacterales > Rhodobacteraceae > RFZI01. Next base: position 1,116 of record JBFEXG010000272.1, on the reverse strand, counting down.
CGGTCAGCGGCAGGGGCACATTTCCGGCGACGGCGGTGATGCCGAGGACGTCAAGCTCGGGGCTGGCCAGCGCCAAGAGGATGGCAACGGCGTCGTCCTGTCCGGGGTCGGTATCTATGATGATCTTGCGAGGGGCCATGGTGTATCCTTTTTTCGGGACACTGGCCGCGCGCGGCGGCATTCGCAAGCCCTAGACGCGCCCCTCGGCGTCAAGCCGCGCGAAGAGGGCGGGGACGGCCGGGTGCGCGAGCTCGAGCCCGTAGATATAGGCCTGAGTCAGGAAAAAGCAGGCGGCATCGATGCCGTTCGCCTGATCGGCCGCCTCGGCATAGAGGCCCACGAGCGCCCATTGATCCCCCGCCGCATGGGCGGCGAGGAGCTTGTCATTGAGGTCGCTCATTGGCCTTCGCGATGGGCCTCGATCTTGCGGGCCACCCACTCGTGGAAGCAGTGCGTCGGGCTGTCCATCGCGGGGCTGAAACGGCCACCGTCAAAGTTGGGCGCGTGGCGGCCCTTTTGCATCCCCTCGACGACGAAAACATCCTCTTGGAACACGACCTTCCACTGGGCCGAGTTCTTGGCGCGGAGCGCGTCGTCGGTGTCTTTGGTGGAATAGTAGAGGTGGATATGCTCCGAGGTGCTGTCGATCGTGTTGGGCTGAAGGACGATCGAGAAGCAATGGTCGCGCTGGGCGCCGAGTAGGACGTTGGGGTAAACCGCGACATATTCCGCGCCCTCGTTCCAGAAGGAGGAAAGCCCTGCGAAATCGGGGAAGACCGCGCCATCATCGCCTTTGATCTGGCGATAGAGGGTCGAGCCCTGGCCGGAATAAAGACCGAGCTCGGTGATGTTGTAGTGATCCTCAAGCCGCGAATAGCTGTTGAGGCCGGGATGCACCCAAGGAAGGTGATAGCTTTCGCAGTAGTTCTCGACTGCGAGCTTCCAGTTGGTGTTGACCTCTAGCGTAAAGGTGCTGTCGGCGCCGCCGTGGATCAGCGGTTGGTTGAACTCTTTCCAGCGCTCGAGAAGGTCTGCATGCACCACCTCGAAGGGATCGGCTTTGCCATCAATGTTGATGAACACCGTGTCAAACCAGATATGGCTGCGCACTTCGTT
>JBFEXG010000183.1:0-4985 GCA_041546005.1 Paracoccaceae bacterium | reverse complement strand
GCCGCGGACCGCCTCGTATTTCTCGGTGGCGAGATTTGAGAGGTAGTGCAGGCCGCGATGGACGTTCGCGTATTCTTGCGAATAGCCCAGTGTCACCGCGTCGATCACGGCCTGAGGTTTCTGCGCCGAGGCGCCGTTGTCGAGATAAACGAGCGGCTTGCCGTTCACTTCACGCGAAAGGATCGGGAAATCGGCGCGGATCTTTTGGACGTCATACATGGAGCAACTCAGTTTCCGCTTTCGGATTCACGCAAGGATTGGATCCAGATCCAGACGAAACCGGCTAGCCACAGGGCGCCGATGGCTTGCGTACCAATGGTCTCGCCGTTGAAGCCCACCAGAAGGCCATAGAGAAGCGCCGCGGGCGAGGAAGCGAGCACCGCCCAGAACATCGCCAGCCGTGCGCCATAGCCCGACCCTTTGCCCTTGAACGCCCGCGCCAAGATCCGGGTGATCCCGGAAAGGATGTAGAAGATCAGCGGCCAGACGATCAGCCAAGACACCAGCGAATAGGCAATAAGCTGGCTCAGTTCCGGCACCTCGGCGCCGACCGGCAGATCAACCCCTTCCGAAAGCCGAACGAGCCGCGGCCACTGGGCAACAAAGATCAACAGGCAGCCGGCCATCAGGATCGCCAGCGCCCGGTTCTCCCGCTCGCCTGCATCCAAAAGCCGCCGCATCACCGCGCGAGGCCGGACCCAAGCCCTAAAGACGTCGTTTGAGATCGACATATCAGCGATGCCTTTTCAGCCAGCTTTCCAAACGATCGCGCAGGTCTTCGGCGAGGGTCTCATCCTCGATCTCGGCCAGCGCTTCGGCAAGAAAGGCGAGCGTCAGAAGGTCGATCGCCTCCCTCTCTGGGACGCCGCGAGACCGCAGGTAGAAAAGCCCTGTCTCGTCGATCGCGCCCGAAGTGGATCCGTGCGAGCAGGCCACGTCATCGGCATAGATTTCGAGCTCGGGCTTGGCGAGGAACTGGCTGTCGTCATCAAGCAAGAGCGACTGGCTGATCTGATAGCCATCGGTTTTCTGCGCGCCCGGTTTCACAAGGATCTTGCCCTGAAACACGCCGGTCGCGCCGTTGCGCAAGACCTTCTTGAACACCTGACGGCTTTCGCAGGCCACGGCGTCATGGGTGATGAACACCGTGTCGTCGTGGAGGAAATCCTTGCCGTCGCCAACGCAGGCGCCGGCCACATGGGCTATGGCATCGTCACCGGTCAAGGTAATGATTGTCTCGTTACGCGTCAGGCGGCCGTTCAGGGTCAGCGTGAAGGATTTGTAGGTCGAGCCTTCGCCAAGGCGGGCATAGCTACCGGTCACGGCGCGGCGCTCGTGGTCGCGGCCCTGTGTGCGGACATGGTGAAACGCGCCACCATCGGCCACATCGACCTCCATCACCTTGCTCAGCCGCGACGCGGCGGGGCCGTTTTCAAGGAAGGTCAGATCAGCACCCGTCTCGATGCGGATCACATGGTGAAGGATCGCGTCCGATTGGGTGGCGCGGTGAAGATAGCTGACGTTAACCGGACGGCTCACCTTGCCGGTCGCGCGGATCACCACACCATCGGTTGCAAAGGCGGAATTTAGTGCGGCGAGCGGGCGCTCTACCGGATCATGGCCTTCAGCCTCGAGCTTGCCATACAGATCTTTGGCCCAGTGGATGTCTTTTGCCATGGCGGTGGATAGCCGCTCGATTTCAAGGTTCTCGCCAGTCAGGTCGTCGGACATCTCGGGATCGAAGACCCCATCGACGAAAACGATCCGCAGCCGGTCGACCCCGTCAAAGACCGGGCGCTCGTCGGGAGTGAAGAGCGCAGCTTCCGGAGCCTCGGCCGAGGTTAGCGTCGCCGGATCGGTGTATTTCCAATATTCGTCACGTTTCGTGGGTAGGCCCATGGCCCCCACGCGCGCGAGCGCCTCTTGACGCGCGGCATTGGCCCAAGCGGCCCCTTCCGGCACCGTCAGCCCCGCCATCCGCGCGGCGGCCGCGTCGGCGCGCAACGCCTTCAGCGTCTCCTTGCGGCCCATCAGATGCGCTCCTCGGCGAGGATATCCGCATAGCCGTTGTTCTCGACCTCGAGCGCAAGCTCCGGCCCACCGGTCTTGATGATCCGGCCATCGGCCATGATGTGAACGATGTCGGGTTTGATGTGGTCGAGAAGGCGCTGATAGTGGGTGATGACAAGGAACGACCGTTTTCCATCGCGTAGCGCATTCACGCCCTCGGAGACCAGCTTCATCGCGTCCACATCAAGGCCTGAGTCGGTCTCGTCGAGGATGCACATCTTCGGCTCGAGCATCGCCATCTGCAGAATCTCGTTGCGCTTTTTCTCGCCGCCCGAGAAGCCCACGTTCACCGGACGCTTGAGCATATCGGCGTCGATCTTGAGCGTCTTGGCCTTGGCACGCACCTCTTTGAGGAAGTCCCCCGCCGAAAGCTCTTCTTCGCCGCGCGCCTTGCGCTGGGCGTTTACCGCGGTGCGCAGGAAGGTCATATTTCCCACGCCCGGAATCTCGACCGGATACTGGAACGCAAGGAAAAGCCCCGCCGCGGCGCGCTCTTCCGGCTCCATCTCGAGAAGATCGACCCCGTCCAGCTCGGCTGAGCCCTCGGTCACCTCATAGCCCTCGCGACCGGCGAGAATATAGGACAGCGTCGATTTCCCCGACCCGTTCGGCCCCATGATCGCATGGACCTTGCCCGGTTCGAGCACCAGATCGACCCCCTTCAGGATCTTCTTGCCCTCTTCTTCAAGTTCGGCGTGCAGGTTCTTGATCGTCAGCATTTTTCCGTCCTAGCTCAGCGTCACGGCTGTGCCGGAGGCCGACACCATGAGCATGTTGTTGATTACTTCATAGTCGAGGTCGACCCCGACAATCGCATTGGCGCCCATCGCGCGGGCCGCATCTTCCATCTCGCCAAGGGCGGTCTTCCGCGCCTTGCCGAGTTCTTGTTCATAGGCGCCCGAGCGGCCCCCGATGATATCGGTGATCGAGGCGAAAAGATCGCGGAACACATTGGCGCCCAGAATGGCCTCTCCGGTGACGATCCCGTGGTATTTCGAGATTGGGCGGCCTTCGATCGTGGGTGTGGTGGTGATGATCATCCCACGCTCCCTTCCAGAGAAATCGCAACCAACTGCTGCGCCTCCATTGCAAACTCCATCGGCAGCGCTTGCAGCACTTCCTTGCAGAAGCCGTTCACAACAAGCGCCACGGCCTCTTCCTCGTCCATGCCCCGCGAGCGGCAGTAGAAGAGCTGATCGTCATCGACCTTCGAAGTCGTCGCCTCATGCTCGACCCGGCTCGAGTTGTTCTTCACCTCGATATAAGGCACCGTATGCGCCCCGCATTTGTCGCCGATGAGAAGGCTATCGCACTGGGTATAGTTGCGGCTGTTCTTGGCGCGGGGGTGCATGGAGACGAGGCCGCGATAGGTATTCTGCGCCTTGCCCGCCGATATCCCTTTCGAGACAATCCGGCTCTTGGTGTTCTTGCCAAGGTGGACCATCTTCGTGCCGGTATCGGCCTGCTGCATGTTATTGGCGATGGCGATGGAATAGAACTCGCCCTGGCTGTCGTCGCCGCGCAGGATGCAGGAGGGGTATTTCCACGTCACCGCAGAGCCGGTCTCGACCTGCGTCCACATGACCTTGGCCCGATCGCCCCGGCAATCGGCGCGCTTGGTGACAAAGTTATAGATGCCGCCCTTGCCGTTCTCGTCGCCCGGATACCAGTTCTGGACCGTCGAGTATTTAACCTCGGCGTCTTCCTCGATGATGATCTCGACCACAGCGGCATGAAGCTGCGCCTGATCGCGCTTGGGCGCGGTGCAGCCTTCGAGATAGGACACATACGATCCCTTGTCGGCAATGATCAGTGTCCGCTCGAACTGGCCGGTGTTTTCGGCGTTGATGCGGAAATAGGTCGAAAGCTCCATCGGGCAGCGCACGCCAGGCGGCACATAAACGAAAGACCCATCCGAGAAGACAGCCGAATTCAGTGTGGCATAGAAATTGTCCGATGCCGGAACCACAGTGCCCAAGTATTTCTTCACCAGTTCAGGATGCTCGCGGATCGCCTCGGAGATCGAGCAGAATATGACGCCCGCTTTCTTCAGCTCTTTCTGGAAGGTCGTGCCAACCGATACCGAGTCAAACACCGCATCGACCGCCACCTTGCGGCCCTCGACCGGCATATCTTCGGCGCCTTCGATTCCGGCGAGGATCATCTGCTCCTTGAGCGGAATGCCGAGCTTTTCATAGGTCGCCAGAAGCTTAGGATCGACCTCCTCAAGGCTTTTCGGCTTTTCGATCATGCTCTTGGGACGGGCATAGTAATACTGGTCCTGAAAATTGATCTCGGGATAGTTCACCATCGCCCAATCCGGCTCTTCCATCTGCTCCCAACGAGCAAAGGCCGCCAGACGCCATTCGGTCATCCACTCGGGCTCTTCGTTTTTGGAGCTGATGAGCCGCACGATATCGGTATTCACGCCCTTGGGGGCGTATTCCATCTCGATCTCGGTCTCCCAGCCATACTTGTACTTGCCCGACAGGCGCTGCACGGCATCGACCGTTTCCTGATCGACGCCTTCTTTAACCTGTGTCTGGTCTTCCGTGCTCATTGTCTTCCCTCTCACGCAGCGCGGCTACGCTTCTTGCGGTATGTGTCTAGCCAGACCTTCGCAAAGGCCAATACGTCATCACGCCGCGTTTGGATGCCCAAAGACACCCGCAGCGCCGAGGCCGCCGCCTCGTCGTCATATCCCATGGCAGTCAGAACCCGGCTGGCCTTGACCTTGCCGCTCGAACAGGCCGAGCCTGCCGAGACGGCATAGCCCGCCAAATCCATCGCCATGACCTGCGTCTCGCCCTTCCAACCGGGGGCGATGATCATAGAGGTATTGGGCAGGCGCTTTGCCCCCTGCCCGACCACGGTGATCCCGTCGGCCCCGTCTATAAGAATAGCTTCAAGCTCAT
>JBFEXG010000125.1:0-7106 GCA_041546005.1 Paracoccaceae bacterium | reverse complement strand
GGCCGCCAAAGCCGAGAGGGATGCCGACACGGTCGCGATCGAGCAAGAACTGGCGGCGACACTCAAGATGGGCGTGTCGATCAAACATGAAGCAGGCAAGGAATCCGGAGAGATCACGCTGCGCTACCGGAACCTAGACCAGCTCGACGACCTTCTACGCCTCTTGTCCGGTGGCTAGGCACCAAGAAGTTCACGCAGGACGGCATTGAGCACCGGCCGGCCGAGCTGTGTCGTCCGGAGCCGGCCTTCCGCCACTTCGACGTGGCCGGAGTCGATCAAGCCATTGTAACTTAGAGAGAAATCTTTCGGTTTCAGCCGATCCAGTCGGGCAAGATCGACACCCTCGCGCAGGCGCAAACCCATCAAGAGAAACTCTGAGAACTGGTCCTCGGACGTTAGGGCTTCGGGCGAAAGCTCTCCGTTTCCGAGCGCCTCGACCCGTCTCAGCCAGTCTTCCGGCAATCGCGGTGTATCTGTCGCGTAGCGTGCCCCACCAAGCGTCAGCCGCCCATGCGCGCCAGGGCCGATGCCGGCGTAGTCGCCGTATTCCCAATAGACGCGATTGTGCTGGCTCTGCGCACCACTTTTGGCGTGATTAGAGACCTCATAAGCCGGAAAACCGGCATCCTCACAGATCTCTTGGGTCGCCTCATACATATCGGCGGCAACGTCGTCGTCCGGAAGCCCCCGCAGCTTTCCGGCTGCCGCCCTCTCGCCGAATGCGGTGCCGTCTTCAATCGTGAGCTGGTAAAGAGAAAGATGATCCACCGCGAGGGAAAGCGCCTGGCTCAGTTCGTCGCGCCAGGCGGAAAGCGTTTGGTCTTGCCTTGCATAGATCAGATCAAAGCTCACGCGATCAAAAAGGCTGCGCGCTGTCTCGAAAGCCTTCAGAGCCTCAGCGGCGCTGTGCAGTCGGCCAAGCGCCTTGAGGTCGGGATCTTTCAGCGCCTGAATACCCATGGAGATGCGGTTAACCCCCGCATCGCGATAGCCCGCAAACCGCCCCGCCTCGACGGATGTGGGATTGGCTTCGAGCGTGACCTCAAAAGAATTGCTCGTGGCCCAGCTGCGCCGAATTTTCTCCATGATCGATGCAACGAGATCTGGCTGCATCAGGCTCGGCGTGCCACCTCCGAAAAAGACCGAGCGAAGAATCCGCCCCGAAGTCAGCGAAGCGACGCGATCGATCTCGGCGAGATAGGCCCGCCGCCAGCGCTCCTGATCAATGCTTGCTGAAACATGGCTGTTGAAGTCGCAGTAAGGGCACTTCGACTGGCAAAAGGGCCAGTGGATATAAAGGGCAAAGCCCCCGTTCTCCCAATCCTCAGGCAAAACAACCCGCAACGAGCTTGCGGAAGGCATCCGCGCGGTGGCTAATCTGGTTTTTCTCCCAGCGGTCCATTTCGCCGAAGGTCAGATCAAACCCATCCGGCTGAAAGATCGGATCATAGCCGTGGCCCTGATCGCCTCGCATAGGCCACACGACCTCACCCTTCATCACCCCGGGGAAAACTTCGTCGTGCCCGTCGGGCCAAGCGAGAACGAGCGTGCAGCAAAAGCGCGCTGTTCGGGGATAAGGCGCATTCGCATTTTCAAGCATGGTCCAGGTCTTTGTCATCGCCCGAACAAAATCGCGCCCACCGGGGCCTTCTGCCCAGTCTGCGGTGTAAACGCCGGGCTGACCGCCCAATCCGTCAACCTCAATCCCGCTGTCGTCAGCCAGAGCAGGCAATCCTGTCGCCTTGGCCGCGGCGTGGGCTTTGATCCTCGCGTTGCCAACAAAGGTGGTTTCGGTTTCCTCCGGCTCGGGCAACCCGTGATCCGCGTTGGAGCTGACCGAGATCCCAAAAGGCTGAAGCAGCGCCTGAATTTCTTCAAGCTTGCCTGCGTTGTGCGTCGCGACGACGAGATGGGTGCCGTCGAACTTGCGGGTCATGCTGTCGCCGCCATCTGTGCTGCGACCAACTCGGCCACCCCTTTCTCGGCAAGATCAAGAAGCGTGTTCATCTGGGCGCGGGAATAGGTCGAGCCCTCGGCCGACATCTGAACTTCGATCAGCTTCGATCCAGCCATGACGAAATTGCCGTCGACGCCAGCTTCGCTGTCTTCGGGATAGTCGAGGTCGAGAAGCGGCTGGCCGGCGTAGATCCCACAGCTCACCGCCGCGACCGGACTCAAAAGCGGGTCGGTCACGATCGCGCCTGCCTTCAAGAGTTTGTTGACCGCAAGCCGCAGCGCAACCCAGCCACCCGTGATCGACGCACAGCGCGTGCCGCCATCGGCCTGGATCACATCACAATCGACCACGATCTGACGTTCGCCCAGCGCAACCCTGTCAACGCCCGCGCGCAGGCTGCGTCCGATCAGGCGCTGGATTTCCTGTGTGCGGCCCGACTGGCCGTCTTTCGCCTCACGGCGCATCCGCGTGTTGGTGGCGCGCGGCAGCATGCCATATTCCGCTGTCACCCAGCCCAAGCCACTGTTGCGCAGAAACGGCGGAACCTTCTCGTCGATGGTCGCCGTGCACAGAACATGGGTATCCCCCACTTTGATCAGGCAAGAGCCCTCGGCATGGCGGCTGACACCGGTTTCGATCGAGATCGGGCGAAGTTCGTCGGTTTTCCGGCCGGACGGGCGCATGGCATTCTCCTGTCGTTTCACGGCCAGATACGCTGCCCTCGGGCCAAATCCAACCCCGATTGACGTTGCCCCGCGCATCGCTTTAATTTCTTCGGTCCCTGACGGAGTGGCCGATGCCCGATATGACACCGATGATGGATGAGCTGAACGACCGCTCGCGCGAAGTTTTCCGGCGCGTGGTCGAAGGCTATCTTGAAACCGGCGCACCGGTCGGCTCGCGGACATTGACGCGGACCCTCTCGGAAAAGGTCAGCGCCGCAACGATCCGCAATGTCATGCAGGATCTCGAATTTCTCGGCCTTTTGGGGAGCCCTCACGTCAGCGCAGGGCGCGTTCCGACCCAGGCTGGCCTCAGGATGTTTGTCGATGGTCTGCTAGAGGTGGGCGATCTTGCCGGCGAAGACCGGGAAAAGATCGATAACACCTTGGGCGACAACAAGGGGGATGTGGGCGCATTGCTTGATCGGGTCGGCGCCGCACTTTCCGGCGTGACTCGTGGGGCGAGCCTTGTGCTTACCCCGAAGCACGAAGCCCCAATACGCCACATCGAATTTGTGTCGCTCGGGGTCGATCGGGCGCTTGTGGTTCTTGTTTTCGCCGACGGCCACGTTGAAAATCGCATCTTCCAGCCGCCGCTAGGACAAACCCCATCGTCGATGCGGGAGGCTGCGAACTTCATCAACGCCATAGCCGAAGGCAAGACACTGAGCGAGCTTGGACGTGCAATCGCCAAGGAAATCACCAGCCGACGGCAAGAGATCGACGTGCTGGCGCGCGCCCTTGTCGAAAGCGGCATGGCGCTTTGGCAGGATCAAGGTGAGGCCACCGAGCGGCTCATCGTGCGGGGCCAGAGCAACCTCTTGGCCGACACGGATGCGGCGCAGGATCTTGAACGGATTCGGTCGCTCTTCGATGACCTCGAGCGCAAGCGCGACATCGCTGAATTTCTTGAACTGGCCGAAGGCGGCGAGGGCGTTCGCATTTTTATCGGCTCCGAGAACAAGCTTTTCTCACTTTCGGGTTCCTCTTTAGTTGTTTCTCCCTATATGAACGCCGACCGAAAGATCATCGGCGCCGTTGGCGTCATCGGGCCGACCCGACTGAACTATGGGCGGATCGTTCCGATTGTGAATTACACTGCGCAACTGGTTGGGCGGCTCATGACCGACCGGAGCTAAAGGAAGACGAGTATGAACGAGCAGAATCAGGAACCGAAATCCCTCGACGAGCTGGCCGCTGAGGCCGACGAGATCGAAATCAGCGACTATGTCGCGACCGAAGAAATTGGTGTGGTCGAATCGCTTCGGGCCGAGCGTGACGACTATAAAGATCGGTTCATGCGGGCGCTGGCGGATGCGGAAAACTCGCGCAAGCGTGCCGAGCGTGATCGCCGCGAGGCTGAGAACTATGGTGGCTCCAAGCTCGCTCGCGATCTTCTGCCGGTTTACGATAGCCTAAACCGCGCCCTTCAGGCCATTTCCGACGAACAGCGCGAGACGGCCGCCGCTTTTGTCGAAGGGATTGAGCTGACCATGCGCGAGCTGCTCAACGTCTTCCAAAAGCACGGGATTGTCCGGGTTTCGCCCGAGGTGGGCGATCGGTTCGATCCGCAGATGCATCAGGCGATGTTCGAAGCCCCGCTTCCGGGCACCAAGGCGGGCGACATCATTCAGGTGAGTGCTGATGGCTTCATGCTGCACGACCGCCTGCTGCGCCCGGCGCAGGTTGGCGTTTCGTCAACGCCCGCCAACTAGTCTTTGCTCAAAAGCCCGCGAAGCTCGTAGATCAGATCGAGGGCTTCGCGCGGCGAGAGATCATCGGGCAGGATTTCTTTCAGCCGATCTTCAACAGCCGAGGGCTTGGCCTTGGCCGGAGCGGGCGCAGGCGTGGCCGAAAAGAGCGGCAGATCGTCGATCAGCGCCTTTCGGTTTGCGCCGCCCTCGCGCTCTCCCTTTTCCAAAGCTTCCAGCACAACCTTGGCCCGTGCCACAACAGCGGGGGGCAAGCCAGCAAGTCGCGCGACCTGAACGCCATAGCTGCGGTCGGCCGTTCCTTTACGGACCTCGTGCAGGAAGATCACATCGCCTTCCCACTCTTTGACCGCAACGGTCGCGTTGTCGACCCCGTCAAGCTTCGCCGCCAATGCGCCCATCTCGTGATAGTGCGTCGCGAAAAGGGCGCGGCAGCGGTTCACATCATGAAGATGTTCGAGTGTTGCCCATGCAATCGACAGGCCATCATAGGTCGCCGTACCACGGCCGATCTCGTCGAGGATCACAAGCGCGCGGTCGTCCGCTTGATTGAGGATCGCAGCGGTTTCCACCATTTCAACCATGAAGGTCGACCGCCCCCGCGCCAGATCGTCCGAGGCGCCGACGCGGCTGAAGATCTGGCTAACGATGCCGATATGCGCCGAGGCGGCGGGAACATAGCCGCCAGCCTGTGCGAGAATGGCGATCAGGGCGTTCTGGCGCAGGAAGGTGGATTTACCGGCCATGTTGGGGCCGGTCAGAAGCCAGATCGGCGTGGTGCTCAGATCGCAATCGTTGGCGACGAAAGGCTCGCCCGATTTGCGAAGCGCGGCCTCGACGACCGGATGCCGCCCGCCGGTAATCTCGAAGGCGCGCGAGGCATCAAGCTCGGGCCGACACCAATCCTCGTCCCGCGCCAGCGCCGCCATGGAAAGCGCCACGTCGATCTCGGCCAAGGCGCGGGCCATGGCGGAGATGCGGTCGGCGCTCGCGATTATGGCGGCGGCCAGTTCGGCATAGATGCGCTTTTCGATCTCGAGCGCGTGGGCGCCAGCGTTGAGGATCCGGGTCTCGATTTCCGAGAGCTTCACAGTGGTGAAGCGGATCTGGTTGGCGGTCGTCTGCCGGTGGATGAAGGTCTCGTTCAGGGGCGGGGCCATCATCTTTTCGGCGTGGGTCGCCGTGGTTTCGATGAAATAGCCCAGAACGTTGTTGTGCTTGATCTTCAGCGACGAGACGCCCGCCAGATCGGCATAATCCGCCTGCATCCCGGCAACCACACCGCGCCCATGATCGCGCAGCTCGCGGGCTTCATCGAGGTCGGTGTCATAGCCCGGCGCGACATAGCCGCCATCCCGCGCAAGGAGAGGCGGCTCGGCCACGAGTGCAGCATCAAGAAGGTCGACAAGATCGGAGAGCCCGTCGAGGCTTTCTGCGGAAGACGAAAGGCCGGCAGGCGGTTTGGCCGAGGAAAGCCCCTCATGTACCTTCGCGGCAATCGCTGTCGTATCGCGGATTGCCGCCATATCGCGCGGCCCGCCACGATCAAGCGCGAGGCGCGACAGGGCGCGGTCTACATCGTGGGTCGCCCTCAAATGGCTACCAAGATCAGCGGCGAGGCGGGTGTTTTCCAAAAGCCACGCGACCGAAGCCTGCCGTTCGAGAATGGTGTCGAGGTGGCAAGAGGGACTCGAGAGCCGCCGCTCAAGAAGGCGGGCGCCAGCTGAGGTCGAGGTGCGATCAATCGCTGAAAGGAGCGAACCGGCGCGGCCTCCGTTCATCGAGGCGGTGAGCTCGAGCGACCGTCGCGTGGTTGCGTCGATCTGCATATTCGCGGCTTCGGCCTCGAGGACTGGCGGGCGCAGGAGTGGCAGGTTCCCCTTTTGCGTAATCTCCAGATATTCCGCGATGGCCGACATGGCGGCAATCTGGGCAAGCTCAAAGCTGCCGAAAGCGTCGAGCGTTTCGACGCCGAAAAGGGCGCACAGGCGCTTCTGCCCGTTGGTGCTGTCGAAGGCGGCCTTGCCCAGAAGCGTCGGCGACGCACCGCTTTCGCGGACAATGGATTGCCAGCCGGTATCGTCGCCATCGGCAAGGATCACCTCGCGCGGGGCAAGGCGCGAGAGTTCGGGCGAAAGGCGGGCGGGCGCGCAGGACATGACGTGAAACCCGCCGGTCGAGATATCGACCCAAGCCAGCGCCGATGCTTCGCGCACTTGCGCAAAGGCGGCGAGGAAGTTGTGGCGGCGGGCATCGAGAAGGCTGTCTTCAGTGAGCGTGCCGGGCGTCACAAGACGCACCACATCGCGTTTCACGACCGATTTTGACCCGCGCTTTTTCGCCTCGGCGGGATCTTCGAGCTGTTCGCAAACAGCCACGCGAAACCCTTTGCGGATCAGCGTCAGAAGATAGCCTTCGGCCGCATGCACCGGCACGCCGCACATCGGGATATCCTCGCCCAGATGCTGCCCGCGTTTCGTGAGCGCGATATCGAGCGCCGCCGACGCCGCCACGGCATCGTCGAAGAACATCTCGTAGAAATCGCCCATCCGATAGAACAAGAGCGCACCCGGATGGTTTGCCTTGATCTCGAGATATTGCGCCATCATCGGCGTGACGTTGCCTGCCGCCGCGTTCATTCTTTCCCCTCAGGTCTTTCGCAAAGACCCTATCCAGTGGATGTTAGCGACGAAAGCCGAAAACGAAGGCATTGCG
>JBFEXG010000235.1:0-3934 GCA_041546005.1 Paracoccaceae bacterium | reverse complement strand
CCCGCCCGCCGTGCGGCGCGGATGAACCCGGTAGAGGCCCTGCGCTATGAGTGAGCCGGTGCTGGAGTTGAAGGGGATCGAGAAGGGCTACAAGCAGGGCAAGCCCGGCGAGGTGCGCGTTTTGCGCGGGGCCGATCTGGCCATCGGGCGCGGCGAGGTCGTGGCATTGGTCGCGCCTTCGGGGGCGGGTAAATCGACGCTTCTGCATATTGCTGGGCTATTGGATACCCCAGACGCCGGCGAGGTCAGGATTGGTGGCGAGGAAATGGCGCGCCTGTCGGAGCGGCGGCGAACCGCCGTGCGTCGTTCGGACGTCGGCTTTATCTATCAGTTTCACCACCTCCTACCTGAGTTCTCGGCGGCCGAGAACGTGATCCTGCCACAGCTTGCCAACGGGGCGGCGCAAGCCGCCGCTGCAGCGCGGGCCGCCGATCTTTTGGCTAGGGTCGGGATCGCGGACAGAGCCGATCACCGGCCCGCAGCCCTTTCAGGCGGCGAGCAGCAGCGCGTGGCCTTCTGCCGGGCGCTGGCGAATGCGCCGAAGCTCCTTCTTGCGGATGAGCCGACGGGCAATCTCGATCCCGAAACCTCGGAGCGGGTTTTTTCGACGCTGATGAACGTCGTGCGTGAGACCGGGCTCTCAGCGCTTATTGCCACGCACAACCTCGAATTGGCCGCACGGATGGATCGGGTGGTTCGGCTTGATACTGGCAGGATCGTGACCGCGAGCTAGGTGCGTTGAGGCTGGAAAACCGCCCGCGAATGCGGGAGGATGGGTCATTGTAGGGAGTGGGCTATGACACAGCGTTTGGGATTGATCGGTCTTGGGTTTCTGGCCCTTGCGGGCTGCGCGACCGAGGCCGTTGACGGCAAACAAGCCTATCTCGAGGATTGCTCGGTTTGCCACGGTACAAGCGGCAAGGGCGATGGCCCGTTGGCGCGCGATCTGGCCAAGGCTCCGGCGGATCTGACAACGCTGGCGGCGCGTTATGACGGCACCTACCCGCGCGACTATGTGATGAGCACGATTGACGGGCTGCACCGGCAGGAAAGCTTTTCCTATGAGATGCCCGAATTTGGCGCAGGCGATATGGGCGGGATTGTCATGGTCGGCTCAACACCGATCCCCGCGCGGCTTCTTGCGCTGGCGAATTACATCGGGACGCTGCAGGAGTAAGGATCAGGCAGACTTGCGGCGGCGGAAAGCGATCAGACCGCCGAGGCCGGAAAGCAGCAGGAGGCCAGTGGCGGGCAGGGGGATGGGAACTGGCGTCGAAAATTTCGCAACAAAGGTCAGGTCCGGCGAAAGGATAAAGTCTTCAGGAGGCGTGTAGGACGTCGGTTTCCAAAGCCAATAAACTATCGCTTCCAAGAGGTAGGAAAGATCATCCCCAAAGAGCTCAAACTGGGAATAGTACTCGTCCAGCCCGCCATTTCCGCCCTGCCATTCGGCACCAGAGAAATCCCAGATCCAATAACCGTTTGCATCAAGGAAGAAGCCGACCCCGCCTAGAAAAGTATCGTAGGGCGTATATCTTGTTGAATAACCTGCATAGTCGCCAAAATCGATAAACGTATAGAGCAGAGCCCCAGGCTCCAACGCGATGTCGGTCAAGAACGTGTTCTTGCCCGCAGTAACGGTGAAGGTCTGCTTGAACAGCACGTTTGTGCTATAATAGTCCGTGGCAACCCAGAAATCGAATTCCTCTCCTTTGGCATCGTTTTGGAAGAAGAAGCTGATGGATTCGAGGTTGGTAGCTCCCGGAGGGGCCAAAAGAGAAGTCCCGCTTCCGAACCAGCCATATGTTACCGCCCCGGACCATTGCCCGGTCGTGTCAACGGTTGTAGCCGATGCTGGTGCGGCAAGAAGGCTTGCGAGCACTAAGGCGAACCACTTCAGCAAATCAAGGTCTCGATCAACTTTGATAATATGGTGACAGGATAGTGACCCAAACGTGTCTGCTCAAGCGCTGATTTGGAAACAATAAATGTGGCAAACGCCAGAATCGGCGCTGGCCTAGACGTCCAATTCCTCAACAAACCGCGCGTTTTCCTGGATGTACTGGAACCGCAGCTCGGGCTTTTTGCCCATCAGCCGCTCCACCAGATCGCCGGTTTCGCCCGGTTCATCCTCGTCGATCGTCACGCGGATGAGCTTGCGGCTGGCCGGGTCCATTGTTGTGTCCTTGAGGTCTTTGGCGTCCATCTCGCCCAAGCCCTTGAACCGCTGCACGTCGATCTTTCCCTTGCCGCCCAACCCCTTGGCCATCATCGCCTCTTTCTCGGCATCGTCCGCCACATAGATCCGCCGCGCGCCTTGTGTCAGGCGGTAAAGCGGCGGGCAGGCGAGGTAGAGGTGGCCGTGGTCGATCAGGGGCCGCATCTGGGTGAAGAAGAAGGTCATCAGGAGCGAGGCGATGTGGGCGCCGTCCACGTCGGCGTC
The DNA here is from genome assembly GCA_041546005.1 of Paracoccaceae bacterium. GTDB lineage: Bacteria > Pseudomonadota > Alphaproteobacteria > Rhodobacterales > Rhodobacteraceae > RFZI01. Next base: position 1,491 of record JBFEXG010000235.1, on the reverse strand, counting down.
GGTCATGATGATGATCTTGTCATAGCGCAGATCATCGACGTTGAACTTGGTGCCGAGGCCCACGCCAAGGGCTTGGGTCAGATCGCTGATTTCCTGATTGGTGCCCAGCTTCGACGACGCCGCGCCAAGAACGTTGAGGATCTTGCCGCGGAGAGGCAAAAGCGCCTGCGTGCGCCGATCACGCGCCATCTTGGCGCTGCCGCCCGCGCTGTCGCCTTCGACGATGAACAGCTCGGTCCCCTCGCGGGCCGTGGCCGAGCAATCCACCAATTTGCCGGGCAGGCGCAGCCGTTTGGTCGTGGATTTGCGGGCGGTTTCCTTTTCCTGCCTGCGGCGCATCCGTTCTTCGGCGCGCAGGACAAGGAAATCGAGGATTGCGCCGGCGGATTTCGTGTCGGCCGCCAGCCAGTTGTCAAAGTGATCGCGCACGGCCCCTTCAACAAGGCGATGGGCATCGGCGGTGGCAAGGCGATCCTTGGTCTGTCCGACGAATTCAGGCTCTCGGATAAAGCAGGAAACGAGCGCACAGCCGCCGGTCAGTAGATCTTCGCGGGTGATCTGCGCGGCCTTGCGGTTGTTGATCAGCTCGCCATAGGCGCGGATGCCCTTGAGGATCGCGGCCCAAAAGCCGGCCTCATGGGTGCCGCCCTCGGGTGTTGGCACGGTGTTACAGTAGGACTGGATGAAGCCATCGCGCGAGGGCGTCCAGTTGATCGCCCATTCGACCTTGCCGGGGGTGTTGAACTTCTCCTGAAACTCGACCGTTCCCGAAAAGGGCCGCTCGGCATAGGTCGACGCCTTGCCGAGGGTTTCGCGCAGATAGTCCGAAAGGCCGCCGGGGAAATGGAAGGTGGCCTCGGTAGGCGTCTCGCCATCGTCGATCTCGGACTTCCAGCGAATCTCGACGCCCGAGAAGAGATAGGCCTTGGAGCGGATCGACTTGAAAAGTCGCGCGGGCTTGAACCGGTGATGGCCAAAGATCTCTTCGTCGGGGTGGAAGGTCGTCATCGTGCCGCGGCGGTTCGGCGTCTGGCCGAGCTTTTGCAGCGGGCCGGTCGGCACGCCGCGCGAGAACTCAAGCGCCACCAACTCGCGATTGCGCGCCACCTCGACCCGCATGTGATCCGACAGCGCGTTCACCACCGAGGCGCCCACGCCATGCAGGCCGCCCGAGGTCTGATAGGCTTTGCCGGAAAACTTGCCGCCTGCGTGGAGCGTGCAGAGGATCACCTCAAGCGCCGATTTGCCGGGGAATTTCGGGTGGGGATCAAAGGGCATCCCGCGGCCATTATCGCGGATGGTGATCGAATAATCGGCGTGCAGCTCGACTTCGATACGGTTGGCGTGGCCGGCCACAGCCTCGTCCATCGAGTTGTCGAGGATTTCCGCCACGAGGTGATGCAGCGCCCGCTCGTCGGTGCCGCCGATATACATCCCTGGCCGCTTGCGAACGGGCTCCAGCCCCTCGAGAACTTCGATGGAGGAAGCGTT
>JBFEXG010000240.1:0-3871 GCA_041546005.1 Paracoccaceae bacterium | reverse complement strand
TGGGGCCGACGAGACACCGGGCGAGCTCAAGTGGCGGCCCAAGAAACGCGATCTGGAGCTTGTGCTGAGCGATCACGCCCGGCCGCTTTTTGGCGAAGTGGCCCAAAACCGCCTTAACGCACTGGCCTCGTCGCTTCGGGCCACTGTCAGCGTCCGGTTTCTCGACAGCTAGAGCGCGATATCGAGCGTGACGGGAAAATGGTCCGAGGCGGTCAGGAGCGCCTCGCGCAAGACCGCATTGGCATAGATTTCCGGGTCATCAAACGGGTGCCAAATGCGCCAGACCGGATCGAGATCATGTAGCTTAGGCGAAACCATGATGTAATCGAGCATCGCCGAGAGATAGCGCCCGTCCGGCGGCAGGCGGAAGCGCGAGCTGGTGGGAATGGCCCCAATGCGCTGGCTTAGCGCCAGCCGCGCGTGGGGATCAAAAAGACGGGTTGCCCCTTCTTCGCCCATGATGATCTCGACGCTCGAACGGCCGAAGAGCTTTTCATAGTCGTCGAGGCCGGGGCCATCGTTGAGATCGCCCAGAACGATCAGATCGTCTCCGTCCTCCAGATGCTGTTCGATCCGCTGGCGCAGCCAGATGCATTGGGCAAGCTGCTTGCGGCGGTTCTCAATGGAAATCCGATAGGCTGCGTGCCCTTCCTGCGCTCCATGGGGCGCTTTGGATTTCGCATGGACGCCGATCAACCGAACCTCGCGCCCGCCCTTTGTTTTCAGCGCCACCTCCAAGGGCGGCTTGGACCAGCGGATCAGATCGGGTGCTGCGTCGATATCGAGATCGAGGCGAAACACGCCATCAAAGCGCGGCGCGTGGGAAGACCCCTTCTTGCCTGTTCCGTCGCCCTTTGGGTCATGCCGGACCGAGACCGTATCAGGATCGTAGAGGAGGATGATTTCTTGCTGCGTCTCATTCGGGAATCCGGCCAGCGCCTTTCGCGCCCGAATGCCGGCATAGGCGGCGAATGTCTCGAGCGCGATGCGCCCGTCGCGATGCGGCGAGATATCTGGCGCCTCGATAATCATGATCGCGTCGGCGTTCATCGCCTGAAAAACCCGCGCGAGCGCTGCGGCCTGTTCGGCTTTGGTCACGTCCTGCCGGCCCGACCAGCTGTTGTTGTCGATGAGGTCCCCCGCATCGTCGAAGAGGTTGGCAAACCATTCGACGTTGTAGGTGGCAATCTTCATGCCGCTTTTCCGCTGATCTGTTCCCAGGCGCGATTGATGGAGATCAGCCGCTTTTCGGCCATTCGGATCGCCTCTTCGGGCAGGCCACGGGCGATCATCTGATCGGGGTGGCTTTCACGAACGCAAGCGCGCCAGGCTGCGCGCACCTCCGCGATCGGCGCGTCATGGGCGACGCCCAGCACATCGTAGGGGTCGCGCTCGGCATCGGGAACAAACTGGGCGCGGATGCGGGCAAAGCGGCGCTGGTCAAAGCCGAAAATACGCGCGACCTCGGACAAGAACGCATTTTCCGCCGGATGGTATTCGCCATCCGCCATAGCGATGTGAAAGAGCCCCTCCATCAGATCGCAAAGGGCATCGACCTCGTCGCCATACATCGCCTTGATGCGCCGGGCATATTCTTCAAATCCCGCCACGTCTTGCCGCGCGAGGTTAAAGACCTTGGCGGCGTTGGCTTCATCTTCCTGCGCGATGACGAAAACCTCGCGGAAGGCAGAGACTTCGTCGCGCGTCACCTGCCCATCCGCTTTGGCCATCTTGGCGCCAAGCCCGATCACGGCGATAGCAAAAGCGACCGAACGCTCCGGCGGGGTGCGGAGCTTTTCAAAAACACTCGACAGCCCCTCGCCTTTGGCGAGCGAAGACAGGGCATCGGCAATGCGGGTCCAGATCGACATGGGGCGAGCCTAGCGGTTCGGGTCGGAAATGTCAGAGGCGTTTTTGCATGAGAACGAGGTCGATCCAGCGGCCGAACTTGAAGCCAACCTCCGGAAGGCGGGCGATCTCTTCAAAACCCAGCGCCGCGTGAAAGGCTACACCGTCGGAATTCTCACCGCTGACCCCGGCCCACATGGAATGTTTCCCTGCCTCCACCGCGTGGGCCATGAGCGCCTTCATCAGCCCCCGCCCATAGCCGCGCCCGGCGGTGCCCGGCGCCAAAAGAACCGTGTGTTCTACCGTATGGACATAGCCTCTGCCCCCGCGGAACTGGAAATAGCGGGCAAAGCCCTGAACCCCGCCGTCGTCGGCCACAAGGCAGACATCGGTGGCGATCATCTTCTCGACATCTTCAACCGACTTCTCGTCGGGCAAGAAGGTCACGGTCGTCTCGCGGATGTAGTGGTTCCAGATCGCAGCGATGGCGGGCGCGTCGGCGGCGGTGGCGGGGCGGATGGTCATAGGTGCCTTTCGTCGCCCTCGGGCGTCTGGAAGGTTGCGGAAAGTGACACAGTCGGCGCTTGTGTAAAGACGATGCGCGGGTCTTCAAGGAACGGCGCAAGCTTGGCCGAGATTGCCGCCGCCTCGGGATGGCTGATCATCAACCGCTTGAGACGCAGGCCACTGTCGGCGAGGCGGGTTGCGGGATGACGGGTGCCTTTGGCCCATTCGATCAGGGTCGGCCAGCCGCCCGCCATTGGCAGGCTTCCATCGGCAGGCACGGCGATGCGCCACTTCAGATCGCCCCGCTCGAGATCGACGGCCTCGCCCGCCCCGTTCGGACTGGCCCCGAGGGCCGCGTCCAGATTTTCGCAAGCCACGATCCAGTTTCCGAGACGCGGCGGGCCTGAGACCGCATCGAGCCCGAACCAGCGCGGCCCCTGCGAGGCGGCATCGGGATCGGGTGCGATGACCTCGAGATAGAGATCGGGGCCGAGGCCAAGAAGACGATTATGCGTGCCGTAGCGGGCATGCTTCCCACCCGGTTGAAGCGGCAGACCAAGGGCAGATTCGGCCCAATTCACCCCTTCATCGAGGTCGGTGCAGACAACAGCCAGATGATCAAGCCGCCACATCGGGGATTCCCTATCACAGTCTGCGCCACTTTCGTCTGATCCGTTCTTGTTTCAAGCCCGTATCGACCTAGATGGGAACAAACAAAACGCAAACAGTCAGGAATAGGGATGTCACTTCTCGGAGCAATCGACCGGTTCTTCAAACACGATGCCTTTGGGGGCATTCTTCTGATGGCCTCGGCCCTTGCGGCGCTTATGGTCGCCAACTCCTCGCTTCAGCCGTTTTATGATGCGTTCCTCGGCGCGAAGCTGTCGATCACGCTCAACGGTGAGGGCCTCGCCAAGCCACTGATCTTGTGGATCAACGATGGCCTCATGGCTGTGTTCTTCTTTCTGATCGGCCTCGAGCTGAAACGCGAGATGCTTGAGGGCAAACTCAAGAACCCGCGTGACGTCGTGCTTCCGGGTATGGCAGCGGTGGGGGGGATGATCCTTCCGGCGGCGGTCTTTGTGGCGCTCAACTGGACCAGTCCCGCCAACCTCGGCGGTTGGGCAATCCCTGCTGCGACCGATATCGCCTTTGCCCTAGGCATCCTTGCCCTTATCGGCACCAAAGCACCGACCTCGCTCAAGGTTTTCCTGCTCACGCTCGCGATCCTCGACGACCTTGGCGCGATCCTGATCATCGCGCTCTTCTATACCGCCGAATTGAAGGTCGATTATCTGATGCTGGCGGCCCTGCCGCTCGCGGGCCTTTTGTGGCTCAACTGGAAAGGCGCGCACCGGATCGCCCCCGCGCTCTTGCTGGGCACGATCATGTGGTTCCTCGTCCTCAAATCCGGCGTTCACGCAACGCTTGCGGGCGTTGTCACCGCCTTCACGATCCCGCTTACTGACAAGTTCGGAAAATCGCCGCTTCATAGTCTCGAGCACGGGCTATCGCC
>JBFEXG010000018.1:0-18124 GCA_041546005.1 Paracoccaceae bacterium | reverse complement strand
TATCACCGAGGCACTGGCCAAGGCCGAAGGGCGCGATCAGGTCATCGAGGCGTTTTCCGAAGCCTTGGTCGCTTCGATCATCGATGACGAAATGACCCACCGGTTGTGGTACGATATCCGCACCCAGGCCATGTTCGATGCGACCTTCCGACCAATCGTCGATGAAATTGAACAGAAACTGATGGGTATTGTCCGCTCGGCCTTTGAAAAGGCGGTCGGCTAGGCCTCCAGCGTCGCGGCATGGGCCTTCATGCCCGCGAGGAGCCAGCCGCTGAACCTCGGCGCCATTGCCTCGAAGCGGGCGACGAAATCGGGGTGGGAGGCGTAAAGCTCCGCCAGCCCCGCATAGGCCGCGGGCGGGCACGGCTTGCCCCACATCGATGCGACCCAAGCGCGGTGGAGTTCGAAAAGCGGCGCAACCTCGGCGCGGCCGTCCTGAAAGGCCGCAACGAGATCGTCGTCGATCTCTTTCAGCTCGGCCATCTTCGCGGCGATCCTCGCGTCCAACCCCTTGGGCGCGCCTTTCAGATGCGCTTTCGAGGTGCGAATGGCCGAGGCCATGTCGGCGCCATATCGGTCGATCAGCCAATCTTCATAGGCCGCCTGCTTTTCGGCGGAAAAGGGTTTATAGAGATCTTGGGCTTCCATCACTCGGTTCTCCTTCAAAGCCGCAATCGTGGCCTCCAGCGTCACAAGGCTTTGCCCCAAACGTTCCTGCTCTTCCCGAAGCCGCGCCCGATGCGCCTCGAGCCGCGCGAGCCGTCCGCCGCCGCTGTCCAACAGCCGCGCGATATCGGCCAGGGCCATCCCCACCTCGCGGTAGAACAGGATCTCCTGAAGCCGCTCGGCCTCGTCCTGCCCGTAGCTGCGATAGCCCTTCGCCCCGACGTGACGCGGACGCAAAAGCCCGATCTCGTCGTAATGATGCAGCGTCCTGACCGAGACACCGGCCAGACGGGCAAGATCGCCAACACTGTATTCCCTGAGTCGCTGTGCCATGCTTCCTTCTGCCGCCTCCCCCAACGTGAGGGTCAACCCTTGCAGCGCCCGCCCGCTCACTCTACATCTTTGGGCAAGACAGGAGCACCACCATGGCCATTTCCGCACAAGACATCGAAGACCTTCTCCGCGCCAGTTTCCCCAAGGGGCGGATCGAAGTCGAGGGCGACGATGGCCAGCACTTCTCGGCGCTCGTGGTTGACGAAAGCTTTCGCGGTATGAACCGCGTCCAGCAGCAACGGGCCGTCTATGCCGCCCTGCAAGGCAAGATGGATGGACCGGCCGGGGAACTTCACGCATTGGCGCTCACCACCCGCGCCCCAGAGTAACAGGAAACTCGACATGTCCGCTCAGGATCAGATCAAAGACACCGTAGCCTCCAACGACGTGGTTCTCTTCATGAAGGGCACCAAGATGATGCCCCAGTGCGGCTTTTCCTCGCGCGTCGCGGGCGTTCTCAACTATATGGGCGTCGAGTTTGTCGACGTGAACGTTCTGGCCGATCCCGAGATTCGTCAGGGCATCAAGGACTATTCCGACTGGCCGACCATCCCCCAGCTCTATGTGAAGGGCGAGTTCGTCGGCGGTTGCGACATCATCACCGAGATGACCCTTTCGGGCGAGCTCGACCAGCTTTTCGACGACAAGGGCGTGGCCTATAGCAAGGACGCCGCCAACAAGATCCGCGAAGCCAACGGCTGATCCGCACTCAACGACAGGATTGAAAAGGGCGCCTCGGAGGCGCCCTTCTTCGTTTGTGATTGGGCGAAATGATTGCCGCAAGCAGATTGTGGCGTGTTCTGAGTTGCCTTGGACCTCGTGTCTTGCCAATGAGGGAGCGAGTTGCTTGGGGCTCCGCTGCCCACCGAAGACCCTAGGAAATTGAGGCATAGTTTTGAGCACATTCGAACGGTACCTGTCGGTCTGGATCCTTCTGGCGATCGTCCTTGGCGTGATCCTTGGCAACCTTGCGCCTGCCCTGTTTGAGCTCGTCGGCACGGCGGAACTGGCCGGCGTCAATCTGGTCGTGGCCATTCTTATCTGGGCGATGGTCTATCCGATGATGGTCGGGGTCGATCCGTCCTCGCTTCACGATGTGGCGCGTCAGCCAAAGGGTTTGATGATCACACTCGCGGTGAATTGGTTGATCAAGCCCTTCACTATGGCCGCTTTGGGCGTCGTCTTCTTCGAAGTGGTCTTTGCCGATCTGATCGCGCCGGAGGATGCCAACCAGTATATTGCAGGTCTGATCCTTCTTGGCGCCGCCCCCTGCACGGCCATGGTCTTTGTCTGGTCACAGCTGACCAAGGGCGATCCAAACTACACATTGGTTCAGGTGACGGTGAACGATCTGATCATGGTTTTCGCCTTTGCCCCGATCGTTGCGTTCCTTTTGGGTGTGACTGACATTGTGGTGCCGTGGGAGACGCTTCTATTATCAGTCGCCCTCTTTATCGTCTTGCCGCTGGTCGCGGGGCTTTTCACCCGCCGCAAGCTCGGCAACCCCGCCACCATCGAGGCTTTTCAGGGGCGGATCAAACGCTATTCGGTGATCGGCCTCATCATGACCGTGGTGATCCTCTTTGGCTTGCAGGGGCAGACCATTCTTGCGCGGCCCACGGTGATCGCGCTGATCGCTGTCCCGATCCTTATCCAGAGCTACGGGATCTTCGCCCTCGGCTATGGCGCGGCCTGGCTCTGGAAAGTGCCGCACCGGATTGCCGCGCCCTGCGCGATGATCGGCACCTCGAATTTCTTCGAACTCGCGGTGGCCGTCGCGATCAGCCTCTTCGGGCTGAATTCAGGCGCCGCGCTGGCGACCGTGGTGGGCGTCTTGGTTGAGGTGCCGGTGATGCTTTCGCTCGTGGCTTTCGCAAACAGGACACGGTCGAAATTTGGCTAGCGATGCTGGGGGCCCAGCCATCGTAAGCTGAAAAGGACGGCTCAGCTGCGCCCTTCCTCGATCTCATCCGCCAGCGCCTCGGCCCTTGCCGCAAGCTCAGCCAAGGTCTCGATGACTTCCGCGGGCACCACCGGCACCTCGACGCGCTGCGGCGCGGGGCTGCCTTGGGCCTCAAGCTCGGAGATACGGGCCTTGGCCATCCTGAGGCTGTCTTCTAGCCCCGCGGTCTTGTCGGCCAGCATCAGACCCGCCATCAAAAGCATCCGCGCCTCGGGGATGCGGCCGATCTGGTTCGACAGCGCGGTCGCTTCGGTATCGAGCATCTGGGCCGCGGCGCGCAGGAAGCGTTCTTCGCCGTCCTGACAGGCCACCTCGAAGCTGCGGCCGCCGATGGTGACTTCTACCTGCGGCATTAGCGGGCCTCCTGAACGATGGGCTTGAGTTCGGTGAGGATCGCGTCCACCTCGGCGGCATCGGCGGCCTGTTGGGCGCTCAGCGCCTCAAGCTCGGCCTGCATGGCCTCGTTGATCATATCGGCGTCCCCTACACTTTCCGCCAAAGCGGCCCGAAGTGCGGCATTGTTTTCGCGCAAGGCCTCGTTAGCCTGACGCAGCTGATCGAGCGCCTTTTCAAGATCGGCATGGCGCTCTTCCGCGCCGGAATTGGTTGACGAAAGCGCCTCAATCTCTGCGGCGTGGCGTTCTTTGAGGGCTCGGATCCGCTCCTCGAGCTGGGCGTTGGCGGTCCGCTCGTCCTCGAGCTGGGCGCGCAAGGCCGCACTGTCGTCGCCTGCATCGGCCGGACCGCCCTGACCGGCCACCAGACCGTCACGGATTCGGTCGAGAGCCTTCGTGATGCGGCGTTCAAGCTCGCTGATTTCGCTCATGCCTTGCTCCCTTTGGCGCCTCTTCCCACAGCCCAAGGGCACGCACGAGGCGAATCGTATTCCGTTAGGAAGAGCCTAAGCCATCGCCAGAAACCTCGCAAATGCGGTGATCCCTTTTCTGTCAGGGGCTTAGCGCACGCGCTTGATCTTATGCCCTTGGCTGGTAAGACGCGGGGCAAGCCTCACTTCGATCACAAAGGACCATTGCCTTGGATATTGCAGCGCTGCGTGCCGCCCACCCCGACCACTGGATGAAGGCGGCTGCGATCCGCACCCTTACCCTCGATGCCGTTGCCGCCGCCAACTCGGGCCACTCGGGGATGCCGATGGGCATGGCCGATGTGGCGACGGTGCTTTTCGAAAAACACCTGCGCTTTGACCCCAAGGCGCCGAACTGGCCCGACCGTGACCGGTTCATCCTCTCGGCCGGCCACGGCTCGATGCTGATCTATTCGCTGCTCTACCTCACCGGCTATGCGGATATCACGCTCGACGAGATCAAGAATTTCCGCCAGTGGGGCGCCCGCACCGCCGGCCACCCCGAATACGGCCATGCAGGCGGGGTCGAAACGACAACCGGCCCGCTCGGCCAAGGCATCTCGAACGCCGTGGGCTTTGCCATGGCCGAGGAAAACCAGCGCGCCCGCTATGGCGCCAAGATCGTCGATCACTTCACCTATGTGATGGCCGGTGACGGCTGCCTCATGGAAGGCGTGAGCCAAGAGGCCATCGGCCTTGCCGGGATGCAGGAGCTGTCGCACCTCATCGTCTTCTGGGACAACAACAACATCACCATCGACGGCACCGTCGATATCGCCGACAAGACCGACCAGATCACCCGTTTCGAGGCCTCGGGCTGGCATGTTCAGGCGATTGATGGCCACGATCCGGCGGCGATCGACGCCGCCATCGTCGCCGCCAAGGCCGATCCGCGCCCCTCGATGATCGCTTGCAAGACCCACATCGCTCTCGGCCACGCCGCGCAGGACACCTCCAAGGGCCACGGCGCGCTGACCGACAAGGCCCAGCTTGAGGCCGCCAAGGCCACCTATGGCTGGAACTATGGCCCCTTTGAAATCCCCGCCGAGATCAAAGCCCAGTGGGAAGCCATGGGCGCCCGCGGTGCTGTGGCCCGCGCGGCGTGGGAAGCCGAGTTTGCCAAGCTCTCGGGCGCCAAGCAGGCCGAGTTCACTCGCGCCTATGCGGGCGAGGTTCCGAACAAGCTCGCCGCCGCGATCCGCAAGCTGAAGAAAGAGACGTCGGAGACGAAGCCCAAGCACGCCACCCGCAAATCCTCGGAACTGGCGCTCTCGGTCATCAACCCGATCATGGGCGAGACGATGGGCGGCTCGGCCGACCTTACCGGCTCGAACAACACCAAGACCGGCGACATGGGCGTGTTCCACCCCACCAACCGCAAGGGCCGTTATGTCTATTACGGCATCCGCGAGCATGGCATGGCCGCGGCGATGAACGGCATGGCGCTGCACGGCGGCACCCGCCCCTTTGGCGGCACCTTCATGTGTTTCACCGATTACGCCCGCGGTTCGATGCGCCTTTCGTCCCTGATGGGGGTTCCGGTCGTCTATGTGATGACCCATGATTCCATCGGCCTTGGCGAAGACGGCCCGACCCACCAGCCGGTCGAGCACCTCGCCATGCTGCGCGCCACGCCCAACACCCTTGTCTTCCGCCCGGCCGACACGGTCGAGACGGCGGAAGCCTGGGAAGTGGCGCTAAACCAGAAATCGACCCCCTCGGTTCTGGCGCTGAGCCGACAGAACCTGCCCACCGTCCGCACCGAGCACAAGACCGCCAACCTGACCTCGCGCGGCGCCTATGTGCTGGCCGAGGCCACCAGCAAGCGTCAGGTGATCCTGATGGCGACCGGTTCGGAGGTCGAGATCGCGCTTGCCGCCCGCGCCGCGCTTGAGGCCGCAGGCATCGGCACCCGCGTGGTTTCAATGCCCTGCATGGAGCTTTTCGCGCAGCAGGACGAAGCCTATCGCAAGCGCGTCTTGCCGGGCGGTGCGGTGCGCGTTGCGGTCGAAGCGGGCGTGCGCCAGCCTTGGGACCAGTGGCTTCTGGGCGAGCGCGGCCGCGAGGCCAAGGCCGGGTTCGTCGGCATGAGCGGCTTCGGCGCTTCGGCTCCGGCAGAGGTTCTTTATGAGAAGTTCGGCATCACCGCCGAGGCCGTAGCCGAAAAGGCCAAGGCGCTTTTGGGCTGATCCAACCCAATGCGAAACACTGAGGGCGGCCTTCGAGCCGCCCTGTTCGTTTAGGATCAGTGCGCCGCCGGCTTCTTTGAAAAGATCGGCCCGATGATCCGCGTCACAACGGGCACAAGGAGGAGGCCTAGACCAAGGCCAATGACGCCATCCGCCACGGCCGTTGTCAGCCAGCCGGCAAATCCGGCGACAGCCTCGGGCACAGCATGGGCCACCGCTTCGGCCCAGTGGTGGATCGTCTCATAGGGCCATGCCCAGAGATGGGTGACCTCAAGCCCGTGCAGGATGATCGACCCGCCGACCCAAAGCATCGCCAGCGTTCCGACAAACGAGAGCCCCGTCAGGAGCTTCGGCATCCCCCGCACAAGGCCACGCCCAAGACCACGCGCTGCCCCGGTCCGCGCCTTTTGCGCGAGGAGCAGGCCTATATCATCCATCTTCACAATGAGCGCCACGCTGCCATAGACCGCGGCCGTGATCCCGACGCCCGCGAAGGCCAATGCACTGGCTGTGAACCAAAGCTCTCCGACGTCGAGTGTCGAGAGAACGATCGTCATGATTTCCGCCGAAAGGATGAAATCGGTCTTGATCGCACCCTTTACCCGCGTCTCTTCAAGATGTGCCGGATCGCCAACGTCGAGGTCTTGGTCAATTTCGTGAACGGAATGCGGAAAGAGAGCGTGAAAAACCTTTTCCGCCCCTTCAAAGCACAGATAGGCCCCACCCAGCATCAGAAGCGGTGTCACGGCCCAAGGGGCGAAAGCGTTGAGCAAGAGCGCGGCAGGCAAGAGCACCACCAGCTTGTTGAAGAGCGAGCCCTTGGTGATCTTCCAGATGATCGGCAACTCGCGGCTCGCCTCGAAGCCGTGGACGTATTTCGGCGTCACCGCCGCGTCATCAATCAAGACACCCGCGGCCTTTGTTCCGGCCTTGGCTGCCTGAGCCGCGATGTCATCGACGCTTGTCGCCGCGACCTTGGCGATCGCCGCAACATCATCGAGAAGTGCCAAAAGTCCGCTCATCTGCCCTCGCGAGAATCTGTTCGTGCTCCATACCTAGACGAGACAGCCAGCCGCACAAGCCCCCCACCCGATGGCGCAAACGGTTAGCGCTATCGTGCGACATTGCGCCCAAGTTATCGCTAACACATTGGGGTTTTTGAATATTTTGCTTCCAGATCGACCTCAAAATCACTACGCACGGGGCAAATGTCAGTCGAAGAGGACTCAGCCATGACCGTCACGATCGGTATCAACGGGTTCGGCCGTATCGGCCGTTGCACCTTGGCTCAGATTGCCGAAAGCGGTCGCAACGATGTTCAGGTCGTCAAGATCAACGCCACCGGCCCGATCGAGACCAACGTCCACCTTCTGAAATACGACAGCGTGCACGGCCGCTTCCCCAACGAAATCCGCGTGAATGGCAACGAGATGGATCTTGGCCGCGGCCCGATGGAAGTCATGTCGACCCGCAACCTCGACGAGCTTGATTGGTCGGGTGTGGATGTGGTCCTCGAATGCACCGGTGCGTTCAATGATGGCGAGAAGGCGAAAGCCCACCTTGAGCGCGGCGCCAAGAAGGTTTTGATCTCGGCTCCGGCCAAGAACGTGCAGCGGACCGTCGTCTACGGCGTCAATCACCGCCTTCTGAAGGCCGACGACCGCATGGTGTCGAACGGCTCCTGCACCACCAACTGCCTTGCCCCGCTCGCCAAGGTTCTGAACGACGCCATCGGCATCGAGCGCGGCATCATGACGACGATCCACAGCTATACCGGTGACCAGCCGACCTTGGACCGCCGCCACAGCGATCTCTATCGCGCCCGTGCCGCCGCCATGGCGATGATCCCGACCTCGACCGGCGCTGCCAAAGCTCTGGGCGAGGTGCTGCCCGAGCTTGCAGGCAAGCTTGATGGCTCGGCGATCCGCGTGCCGACCCCGAATGTCTCGGCCGTCGATCTGGTGTTCGAAGCCGCCAAGGATGTGACCGTTGAGGATGTGAACGAAGTGGTCCGCGAGGCTGTTGCCGGAAGCATGGGCATGGTGATGTCCTACGATCCCGAGCCGAAGGTCTCGATCGACTTCAACCACACCACGCAATCGTCGATCTTTGCCCCCGAGCAGACCAAGGTCATCGGCGGCCGCACTGTCCGCGTTTTGGCCTGGTATGACAACGAGTGGGGCTTCTCGACCCGCATGGCCGATGTCGCCGCGCATATGGGCCGCCTGATCAACTAGGGCGCCCGAGCAAAGAACTCTCCCTCAGCCCCGGCCAAGGCCGGGGTTTTTCTTTGCCCGATTGATCGCAACGAGATACAGCTTCGGCATGACCAACACGACCTCTCTCTGGCTTGCTGCTCTTATTGCCGTCGCAGTCGGGATTGATCTCTATTTCGATCTGGGCGGGGTCATCTTCCTAGTTCGAAAGCTCACCGACCTGATTGAATGGCTGTCTTTCTGGCGCTGAGGCTCCGTTAGAAAATCGCCTGTTGACCTTTGGGCTCAAATCGCGATGTTAGCGCCAACATTTCAAGTTAGCGCTAACGCGAGCTGCATTGTAAGAGGCGTCAGATGGGTATCAAGGTTGGCATCAACGGGTTTGGACGGATTGGCCGCAACATCTTGCGGGCAATCATTGAATCGGGCCGCACCGATATTGACGTGATCGCCATCAATGACCTCGGGTCGGTCGAGGCCAATGCGCACCTTCTGCAGTTTGATTCGGTGCATGGCCGCTTTCCGGTCGAGGTTACGTCCGGGGATGCGTGGATTGACGTGGGCCGTGGGCCGATCCGCGTCACAGCGCTGAGAAACCCGGCCGAGCTGCCTTGGGGGGATGTGGATATCGCCTTTGAGTGTACCGGCATCTTCACCGACCGCGAAAAAGCGGCGGTTCACCTGCAAAATGGATCGAAGCGCGTTCTCGTCTCGGCCCCGTCCAAAGGCGCGGACAAGACGGTTGTTTTTGGGGTTAACGATGGCGTGCTGACCCGCGATGACCTCGTGGTGTCAAACGGCTCCTGCACCACCAACTGTCTCGCTCCGGTTGTCAAGCTTCTCAATGACGCCTTCGGAATCACCACCGGCTTTATGACGACGATCCACAGCTATACCGGCGACCAACCGACGCTCGACACGCTTCACAAGGATCTCTACCGCGCTCGTGCCGCGGCGATGAGCATGATCCCGACGACCACAGGCGCCGCCAAGGCGCTTGGCCTCGTTCTGCCCGAGCTTGATGGCAAGCTGGACGGGTCTTCGATCCGTGTGCCGACGCCGAATGTTTCCTGCGTCGATCTTTGCGTGGTGACGGAGAAGACGATCACCGCCGATGAGGTGAATGCGTTGATGAAGACCGCCTCGGAGGGTTCCCTCAAGGGAGTCCTCGGCTATGAAACGCGCCCGCTCGTCTCAACGGACTACAACCACCACCCCGCCTCGTCGATCTTTGCCGCGGATCAGACCAAAGTCCTGCCCGGCAATCTTTTGCGGGTGATGAGCTGGTATGACAACGAGTGGGGCTTTTCCAACCGCATGGCCGATACGGCGGTGGCGATGGGCAAGGTTCTCTAGGACCGACCAAATTTCGTGTAGAGTGCCTGACGGACATCGGGCGTCACAAACTTTGACACATCCCCGCCAAGCCGGGCGATTTCCTTGACGAGCTTCGAAGCAATCGCCTGACGGCGGGCATCAGCCATGAGGAAGACGGTTTCGACAGAGTCGTCCATCGCGCGGTTCATGCCGACCATCTGGAACTCGTATTCAAAGTCGGCCACGGCGCGCAGTCCGCGCACGATGACGGTCGCGCCTACATCGCGGGCACAGTCGATCAGAAGGTTTTCGAACGGATGCACGATGATCTCGCCACCCGTCTTGGCAAGAATGGGCGCGCATTCGGCCTGAACCATCGCCACGCGCTCTTCGAGGCTGAACAGCGGGCCCTTGTCACGGTTGATGGCGACGCCGATCACCAGCCGATCCACAAGCGCCATCGCCCGCTGGATAATGTCGGTGTGGCCGAGCGTGATCGGATCGAAGGTGCCGGGATATAGGCCGATACGCATGGGTGCCTCGCTGGTCTAGGTCGCTCGAGGCACGCAACTATATTGCGCCCCGAATTGCAACCCGGCTCAATGCCCCATGATCATCCCTTCGAGGGCATTCTTCTCCATCGACAACTCAGAGAGCCGCGCCTTGACCACATCGCCGATGGAGATGAGCCCGATCATCTTGCCATCGCGCATCACCGGCAGGTGACGGAAACGGCCATCGGTCATCATTTGCAGGATCTGATCGGCGGAGTCCTTCTCGCTGCAGGTGACGATCTTCGCGGTCATCAGGGCGCTCACGGGTTCCGTCAGAACGGCAGCCCCGCGGCGACCGAGCTCGCGCACCACGTCGCGCTCGGACAGAATGCCATCAAGACTTTCACCATTGGCCGAAACGACAACCGATCCGATCCGTTTCTCCGAAAGAAGCTTGATCGCATCAGAGACGCTGTCAGTCGGTTTCACCGACAGTACTCCGCCGCTGGCTTTGGAACCGAGGATCTGCTGGACGAGCATGGCAACCTCCCTAAATAGCCTACCTCCAGCGTCCTACCTTGGGGCCTTTCCTGTCAAGCGGCCTGTTCAAGGCGAGCGACTTCGGTCCGAAGGCCGTGCACCAGTGCCGTGGCAAACCGATTGAGCCGGTCCGAGCGCCGGTCGGCGGCATGGCGGACAAGGTAGAATGAGCGCGTGAGGCCGATGTCGCCCGTGAGGATCCGGCACAGTTCGGGCGCAAAGGGCAGCGCAAAATCATGAACGATGCCGATACCCTGCCCCGCGCGCAGCATCTGCATCTGCACCGCGACCGAGTTGGACGCCAACTGCACCCCGCCCGAGCCTAGAGGGCCAAGGTAGTCGAGTTCTTTGTCAAAAATCATGTCGGGGATATAGCCGACAACCGCCCGACCCTTGAGATCGTCCCGCGAGGCAATGCCCTTGGCGACCGAGCGATGGCAGGCCAGATGGAGGTGATAATCGGTGATCTTCTGGACGGTCAGGCGGCCCGCGTCCGGCGGGCTTACCGTGATCGCCATGTCGGCCTCGCGCTTGGAGAGGTTGACGACCCGAGGCAGGGCGAGGACCTGAAGCTCAAGCCCCGGATTTTCCTTTTGAATCTGCGCGCAAACCTGCGGCAGGAGGAAATTGGCGCAGCCGTCCGGCGCTCCGATCCTGATCTGGCCAGTAAGGCCCGCCGCCACCCCACGCCCCTCGTCGAAAGCCAGCCCCAGCGCCTCTTCGGCCTCGGCGGCCCGTTGGCGGATGCGACTGCCGTGGTCGGTCAGGGCGTAGCCTTGCGGTGTCTTGACGAAGAGCGCAGCGCCAAGCGCATCCTCCAGCCGCGCGATGCGGCGGCCCACAGTGGCTGGGTCCATCTTGAGAAGCGGCGCGGCGGCGGAAAGGCTTTCGGCACGCGCCACGGCCAGAAAAACCCGCATGTCGTCCCAGTTTGTCATGGCTAAATCCTGCAAAAATGCAAAACGATTTTGATAAACTGACGCTTTTACGGCAAAAATTGCAAGACTATAAGGCTACTGTATTTCATGCGCCCGCGCCCTCCCTGGGGCGGCTGGCGAGATCAGGGAGAGACCCATGCAGGAACTCACGCATTATATCGGCGGCAAGCACGTCAAAGGCACCTCGGGCCGTTTTGCCGACGTCTTCAACCCCGCCATCGGCGAAGTGCAGGCCAAGGTGCCGCTGGCTTCGGCCGCCGAGCTGGCCGCCGCTGTTGAAATCGCCGCCGCAGCACAGCCCGCTTGGGCCGCCACCAACCCGCAGCGCCGCGCCCGCGTCATGATGAAGTTCGTCGATCTTCTCAACCGCGACATGGACAAGCTCGCCGAGGCGCTGAGCCGCGAGCATGGCAAGACCTTCCCCGACGCCAAGGGCGACATCCAGCGCGGCCTCGAAGTTGTCGAATATTGCATCGGCGCGCCCGAGCTTCTGAAGGGCGACTATACCGACGGCGCCGGCCCCGGCATCGATATGTATTCGATGAAACAGCCGCTCGGCGTTTCCGCCGGCATCACGCCGTTCAACTTCCCCGCCATGATCCCGATGTGGATGTTTGCCCCGGCCATCGCCTGCGGCAACGCCTTCATCCTCAAGCCGTCTGAGCGTGACCCGTCCGTGCCGCTGATGCTGGCCGAGCTGATGGAAGAGGCCGGTCTGCCCAAGGGCATCCTGCAGGTCGTCAACGGCGACAAGGAAGCCGTGGACGCGATCATCGATCATCCGGTGATCCAGTCGATCGGCTTTGTCGGCTCGACCCCGATTGCCGAATACATCTATGGCCGTGGTTGTTCGATGGGCAAGCGCGTCCAGTGCTTCGGCGGCGCCAAGAACCACATGATCATTATGCCCGACGCCGATATGGATCAGGCCGCCGACGCGCTGATCGGCGCTGGCTATGGCGCCGCTGGCGAGCGCTGCATGGCGATCTCGGTTGCCGTTCCGGTCGGCGATGAAACCGCCGACCGCCTGATCGAAAAGCTCGTGCCGCGCATCGAAAAGCTGAAAGTCGGCCCCTACACCGCCGGCAACGATGTGGATTACGGCCCGGTCGTCACCGCTGCCGCCAAGGCCAATATCCTCAAGCTCGTCGAGAGCGGCGTGGAGCAAGGCGCCAAGCTCGTCGTCGATGGTCGCAACTTCAGCCTTCAGGGCTATGAGAACGGCTTCTTCGTCGGCCCGCACCTCTTCGACCACGTCACCAAAGACATGGATATCTACCGCAAAGAGATCTTCGGCCCCGTGCTCTCGACCGTCCGCGCCAAGACCTATGAAGAGGCCATCGGCCTTGCCATGGATCACGAATACGGCAACGGCACCGCGATCTTTACCCGCGACGGCGATACCGCCCGCGATTTCGCGAGCCGGATCAACATCGGCATGGTCGGCATCAACGTGCCGATCCCGGTGCCGCTGGCCTATCACACCTTCGGCGGCTGGAAGAAATCGGTCTTTGGTGACCTCAACCAGCACGGCCCCGACGCCTTCAAGTTCTACACCCGCACCAAAACGGTCACGTCGCGCTGGCCGAGCGGGATCAAGGAAGGATCGGCTTTCAACTTCAAGCCGATGGATTGATCGGAATGGGCGGCTTCGGCCGCCCTTTTCTTTCCTCCACCGCGACTGCCGGTCACAGATAGCGAAAACATCTCCCACCAGCGCAGAGACAACCTTGCGTCGAATCCGTGCTTGGCTAATAATTAAACAACTGTTCATTTCATGCCGGAGACACTAGATGGACTTCGCTCTGACAGAGGAACAACAGGCCATTTTCGATATGGCCCATGCCTTCGGGCAAGAGCGCATCGCGCCGTTCGCCCGCCAGTGGGAGGCCGAGGGAACCATTCCCAAAGAACTCTGGCCCGAGATCGCGGCACTTGGCCTTGGCGGGCTTTATGTGTCGGAGGAGTTTGGCGGATCAGGCCTCTCGCGGCTTGACGGGACGCTCGTGTTCGAGGCGCTGGCGATGGCATGCCCGTCGGTCGGTTCTTTCCTGTCGATCCACAATATGTGTGCCGGGATGATCGACAAATTCGGCTCCGACGCTCTCAAGGCCAAGTGGCTTCCCAAAATGTGCGCGATGGAGACAGTCTTCTCCTATTGTCTGACCGAGCCGGGATCGGGATCAGACGCCGCTGCGTTGCGCACGCGGGCTGACAAGGGCGATGGCGGCTACAGGCTCAATGGAACCAAGGCCTTTATCTCAGGCGGCGGCTATTCGGACGCATATCTCGTTATGTGCCGCACCGGCGAAGAGGGGCCAAAAGGCATCTCGGCGCTGATCGTCGAAGATGGCGCGGCTGGCCTGTCGTTCGGGGCGAAAGAGCAAAAGATGGGCTGGAAAAGCCAGCCGACCGCGCAGGTTCAGTTCGACGACTGCCGTGTGCCTGCGGAGAATCTGATTGGTGAGGAAGGCAAAGGCTTCAGCTATGCGATGGCCGGCCTCGATGGCGGGCGGCTCAATATCTCGGCCGGGGCCCTCGGCGGCGCTCAGGCGGCGTTTGACGCAACGCTTGCCTATATGTCCGAGCGCAAGGCCTTCGGCAAATCCATCGACCAGTTTCAGGCGCTGCAATTCCGCCTCGCCGATATGGAGATCGCGCTGCAATCGGCCCGGACCTTCCTGCGGCAAGCGGCCTGGAAGCTCGATACCGGCGCGCCAGATGCCACCAAGTTCTGCGCCATGGCCAAGCGCTACGTCACCGACGAAGCCTTTGACGTGGCCAACCAATGCCTGCAACTGCACGGCGGCTATGGCTATCTGGCCGATTATGGCATTGAAAAGATCGTGCGCGACCTACGGGTCCACCAAATCCTTGAAGGCACCAACGAGATCATGCGCCTCATCGTGGCGCGGCAACTGACGGCGAAATGACTGACATTCTGATCCGCAAAACCGGCCACGCAGGCCGGATTACGCTCACCCGGCCCAAGGCTCTCAACGCTCTCACCTATGAGATGATGATGGCGATCGACGCGGCTCTGGGCGATTGGGCCGATGATCCCGAGGTCGCTCTTGTGGTGATCGACGCCGAAGGCGATCGCGCCTTCTGTTCGGGCGGCGATATCGCCGAGATGTATGCGACTGGCACGAGGGGCGACTATGCCTATGGCCGCAAGTTCTGGCGCGACGAATACCGGATGAACGCGCGGCTTTTCGAATTCCCCAAGCCCGTGGTCAGCCTCATGCAGGGGTTCACCATGGGGGGCGGGGTTGGGGTTGGCTGCCACGGCTCGCACCGGATCGTTGGCGAAAGCTCGAAGATCGCGATGCCCGAATGCACCATTGGCCTCATTCCCGATGTCGGCGGCTCGCTGATCCTCGCCCGCGCGCCGGGGCGTCTGGGCGAATACCTCGGCGTCACAGGCGACCGGATGGACGCCGCAGACGCGATCCACGCGGGCTTTGCCGACTATTTCGTGGCGCAGGCCAAGTGGCCCGCGCTGATTGCCGAGTTGGAAGCCACAGGCGATTGGGAAGCGGTCGACCGCGCGGCCGAAGCCCCTGCCCCCTCGCGCCTTGCGGCCGTTCAGGCGGATATCGACGCAGTGTTCGGTGGCGAAACCTTGGGCGACATGACCCGAGGCCTGCCCGACCCGCTTCCCGAAGCCGTCATCCACGCCTTCAAGCTCATGGACCGCAATTCGCCGCTGGCCATGGCCTGTGCGGTCGAGATCATTCGCCGTGTCCGCACTCGCGAGCAGATGCGCTACGCTTTGGATCAGGAATACCGTTTCACCTATCGCTCGATGGAGCACGGCGATTTCATCGAGGGCATCCGCGCCGCGATCATCGACAAGGACCGAAATCCGCGTTGGCGGCACGATGACTGGCGCAATGTGCCCGGCGGTGACATTCTGAAGATGACAATGCCCCTTGGGGCCAACGCACTCACGTTTGAAAGGGAAGAGCCATGAAGATCGGTTTCATCGGACTTGGCAACATGGGCGCGCCGATGGCGGCGAACCTTGTGAAAGCGGGGCATGATGTGGTGGGCTATGATACCGCCGTCCATCCCGATTTCCTGATTATGGCGGTGAATGCCGCCGAGGCGGTGCGCGGCGCTGAGGTGGTGATCACCATGCTGCCGAACGGCACGATCCTGCGGGCTGTGGCCGAAGAGATCATCCCGGCGATGGATCCCGGCGCTGTGCTTTGCGATTGCTCGACCGTCGATGTCGAGAGCGCGCGCGCCGTTGCGACACAAGCCGAGGCGGCCGGCCTTTTGGCAGTCGATGCACCGGTCTCGGGCGGCATCGGCGGCGCGGCGGCGGGCACGCTGACCTTTATGGCCGGCGGCACGGACGAGGCCTTTGGCAAGGTCGCGCCCCTCTTCGAGATCATGGGGCAGAAGGCCGTTCACTGTGGCGGCTCGGGCGCGGGACAGGCGGCCAAGATCTGCAACAACATGATCCTTGGTGTGACGATGATCGCCACCTGCGAGGCCTTTGCCTTGGCCGACAAGCTCGGGCTCGACCGGCAGAAGATGTATGACGTGGTCTCGACCTCATCGGGCTATAGCTGGACGATGAACGCCTATACCCCCGCCCCCGGCATTGGCGCGAAATCCCCGGCCGACAACGACTACAAACCGGGTTTTGCTTCGGAATTGATGCTCAAAGACCTCAACCTCAGCCAAATGGCGGCCGAAGCCGTCGATGCCGATACCCCGATGGGTAAGAAAGCCGCCGAGCTTTATCGTCGGTTTGTCGAAGACGAAGACGGTCGCGGCAAGGATTTCTCGGCCATGCTGCCGCGGTTTGAGAAGCGCCACCGCGGCAAATAGGCCCATAGATTGACTTGCATCAAAGAAATGCGATGTAATTTGGACAGTATCGCGTGACAACACAGGAGTTTGTTTATGTCCAAAAACGTTGGTTCCATTGATCGCATCGTTCGCGTCGTCCTCGGCCTCGTTCTGGCCGGTCTCTTCTTCTATCAGCCCGATGCCGGTTATCGCTGGCTCGCGCTGATCGTCGGCCTTGTGCTGATTGGCACGGCGGGCATGTCATTCTGCCCGATCTACCGAATTCTCGGTATGTCGACGAACAAGTAAAGACAGCACACAAATCTCGACCGCTGCGCGAATCTCGCGCTAGAGTGCCCCAAAACGGGCGTGCCCTTTGGTGCGCCCACTGAGGGGACAGAGATGCTGCGACGTTTGATTTGCCTACTTCTGGTGCTGGCGACACCTGTCGCCGCCGACTGGAAGGACGAGATCATCTATTTCGTCATGGTCGACCGGTTTGCCGATGGCGATCCGTCGAACAACGAAGGCGTCGACATTGAGAACCCCCTCGCCTTTCACGGCGGCGATTTGAAGGGCCTGACCGAACGGCTCGATTATATCGCCGATCTAGGCGCGACCGCGATCTGGCTCACGCCGGTCAACCTGCAGGGGCCCTCGATCGAGGTGGCCGAGGGCACCTTCCAGCCGCACCACGGCTATTGGGCCGAGGATTTCAACGCCATCGATCCCCGCTATGGCACCGAGGACGACCTCAAGGCGTTGGTCGATGCCGCCCATGCGCGGGGTATCAAGGTCTTGCTCGACGTTGTGTACAACCACGTCGGCTATAATTCGTCATGGACCGTGACCCACCCCAACTGGCTTCGGCAGGGTAGCGAATGCGGCGGCGACGCCATCACCATGTGCCTGTCGGGCCTGCCTGACCTAAAGACCGAGCGCTTCGACGTCCGTTCCGCCATCCTGAGCGCCCATATCGGTCTTGCCGACCGCACCGGCCTCGACGGTTTCCGCCTTGATACCTACAAGCATATCGAACCCGATTTCTGGGCGGCGCACCGCGTCATTACCCGCCTGCGGTTGGGCGACGATTTCTTCCTTCTGGGCGAGATTTGGGACGGCGACAAATACCTCGCCAAGCAGCCATTCGAAGCCGATGCGCTCGACGGTATCTTCGATTTCACCTTCCGCGATCATGTGCAGAAACTTTTGACGGGGATCGAAGACCCCGAGCGCTTTGCCCGCTATTTCACCAATCGCTACGAGGTAGAAGGCGATCACGTCCTCGCGCCCTTCCTGTCCAACCACGACATGCCGATGCTGCTGGCCATGTTGCGCGGCAACAGCGACAAACTGCGGCAGGCCTTTGCGCTTCTGATGTTTGCCGAGGGCCCGCCGGTGATCTCGTGGGGCGAGGAACTGGGCCGGCGCGGCAAGGCCTGGCCCCTGAACCGTGAGGATATGGACTGGACCGGCGGCGATGTGGCGCTGGCCGAAGATGTCAAAGCTCTGATCGCGCTGCGCAAATCCGAGCCGGATATGCGCGGCGGCGCTGTCGAAACCGTTTATGCCGCCAATGATCTCCTGATCCTGCGGCGGGGCAGTATCGCCTTGGCGCTCAACCTTTCCGACACGCCCGTTCCGGTCGTTCGGGGGCTTGGCAAGCGGGTGCTATACGGCGGCGATCCGATGAAGCTCGCGCCGTCCGGCGCGCTCCTCTTCGCAAGCGACTAGGCGCCCGATCTACTCGGCCGCCACCTTCTTGGGCTTGAGCATCGGCCCAAGATAGCGCCCCGT
>JBFEXG010000061.1:0-10566 GCA_041546005.1 Paracoccaceae bacterium | reverse complement strand
GTCGCTGCGATTGGCGAGTGCAGCAAACTCATGCCTTATCTGCACCTGCCGGTTCAATCGGGCAGCGACCGCATCCTCAAGGCGATGAACCGCAAGCATACGGCGGCAGAGTATCTCGACCTAATCGGGCGCATCCGTGCCGCCCGGCCGGATCTTCTCCTGTCCAGCGATTTCATCGTCGGCTTTCCCGGCGAGACAGATCAGGATTTCGAAGCGACGATGGACCTGATCCGCACCGTGACCTTCGGGCAGGCCTATTCCTTCAAATACTCCTCCCGCCCCGGCACGCCTGCCGCCGAAAAGGCGCAGCTGCCCGAGGTGGTGAAGAACGAGCGCCTCGCCCGACTGCAGGCGCTTCTGACCGAACAGCAGCACGCGGCCCAGAACGGCATGGTCGGGCGCGAGGTCGGGGTGCTCTTTGAGAAGGCAGGGCGGCTCAAGGGGCAGATGATCGGCAAGTCGGACTATCTGCATGCCGTCTATGTTCAGGCGCCGGCCGAGGTGCTTGGCCAGATCCGCCGCGTGCGGATCACCGAAAGCGCCCCCAATTCGCTTGGCGGCGTGCTGATCGACTGAGTCGCACCCGAGTCGCAGCGCGGCCCAATTCTGCCACATTTGGAATCGACTTTGCCGGCCCCCCGCACAATCGGGCCTCCTCTCCGGTATTGTCTTCCGTTTGCCCACAAAAATGAGGCGAAAATGGGCAAAAGTTGCATAAACCACGGCAAAATTGAGATGGAATTCTGGCGTTTGTGTGTTTCGGGCGCTGGCCACCTGGCCAAGTGATCCGAGAAAAAGGGAGGCCAGCCGTGGCCGTTCTGAACCAGAAGAAGCTGCAAGGAATGATGCGTTCGGTCATCGGTGGGGGCGCCGCGACCGCAATGTTCATTGCTGCCTTTATGGGAACGGCATCGGCACAGGACTCTCGCGTAGTGAGTAGCGAACGCTATGTCCCCACCATTTGGATCGATCCTGACGGCTGCGAACACTGGGCCATGGACGACGGTGCTGAGGGCTATATGGATGCCCGTCGCAGACGCGACGGCTCCGCTGTCTGCCACCGGAGCGAGATCTGCGGGATTGTTCCCACCGATCAACTCTTCGCGACAGACAAGTACTACGTCAGCGCAGGTGGCCGGGAGAGCCTCCGCCGTTTCTTTAGAGAAGCGAATGCGGTTGCTTTCCTCATCTATGGCCACACTGACAGCCGCGCCTCGGACGAATACAACATGGTTCTCTCCATGAACCGGGCCAACGCGGTTGCCTCTATTGCGCTCGAAGCGGGTGCGCGCGTCGTCGACGTGCGTGGTTTTGGCGAGCGTAGCCCGCGCGCCAGCAATTCAACCGTAGACGGGATGCAGCAGAACCGCCGCGTCGAAATTTATTGTCTGCGGTGAGGAGGGATCATCATGAAACTTGTTAAAGCTCTTCTACTGACCACTTTCGCCGTTTCAGTCTCGGCTTGCTCGGGTAAGGGCGAACTTTTCTACGGATATGGCGCCGGAAGCGGCGCGCACGCCAGCACCACGAACGAGGGTTCGACCGGAACTGGCTCTGGCTCGCCGGAAACCACCAGTGAAAACAGCGGTGGTGGCTCCAACAACGGCGGCTCCAACAGCGATACCGGCGGCTCTGGCAGCGGCGGATCAAACAGCGATACCGGCGGCTCTGGCAGCGGCGGCTCAAACGGCGACAACGGCGGCTCTGGCGGCGGCGGCGCGAATGGTGACAACGGCGGATCCGGTAGCGGTGGCACCGACGGTGACAACGGCGGCTCCGGTAGCGGTGGCAACGGCGGAGAAGGCGGCAACAGCGGCGACGCCAACGGCGGTGACAACGGAGAGAGCGGCAACGGAGTCGGCGGCGATAACGGCGACAACGGCGAGAATGGCGGCTCCGGTGGTGAAAACGACGGCGGCAATGCCAATACCCCCGAGACCAACGATGAAGACGGCGCTGAATGCGGCAAAGCCAAAGGCCATGCCTACGGTCTGTGCGATGTCGAGCCTGATAACTTTGGCGGCGACGACAAAGGCAAAGGTGAGCCGCAGTTCAAAGGCGGGAAGTAAGGGATTGTGAGCATGAAGACGCTTCATACGATAATCCTGGCTCTTGCCGCTTCCGGCCTTGCTGGATGTGTGGGTCCGGTTCATCCGGTGGTGGGGGCCGACAAGGGCTATGATATGGGGATCAATTCCCATGCGCTCGAAACCCTTGTGGCTGGGATTTGGATTGATCCCGACGGCTGTGACCACTGGATTATCGATGACGGCGTCGAAGGCTACCTTACACCGCGCCTGACCCCAGATGGTCTTCCTGTCTGTTCGGGGCTTGGGGTCGAGGACAATGCCTACGCGCCCTTCAAGGACGGAACCTTCATTCCTGATCCTCTCTGATCCCTCGGAGGGATGGGGGCTAGGGCCGCGGCGAAAGCTGCGGCCCAATCACTTTCGAGCCTCAGATTGTGTCAAACGCGTGGTTTGCCTTGCGCTTTGGCGGCTTCCTTGCCACCATCAATTCAAACCCCGCAGAAGGATATCTATTTGGCCTCGAGCATTCTGACCCCGCCAGCCGTCACCCCCGACATCGCAGAAACGGTCATCGAGTTTCCTGACAATTTCCTGCTCATAGATCTTTGTGGTGCACACGATCGAAATCTGGCGCGGATCGAGGATATGCTTGGGGTGCAGATATTGCGCCGAGGCAACAGGCTCGCGGTGGTCGGCGAGGAAGGCCCGCGCAAGGCGGCTGTGACGGTTCTCGGCAATCTTTATCAGCGCCTCGAAGCGGGCCGCGGCATTGAAGGCGGCGATATCGACCGCGAACTTCGCATGGGATCGTCCGAGAAGGGCACCGCACCTCAGGACGGAGATCAGATGGAAATGTTCACGGGCGGCCGGGTCGAGATCAAGACGCGCCGCAAACTGGTCGAGCCGCGAACGGAAGCCCAGAAAGCCTATGTCAAAAGCCTCTTCGACAACGAACTGAATTTTGGCATCGGTCCGGCCGGCACCGGCAAGACCTATCTCGCTGTCGCTGTTGGCGTGTCGATGTTCATCGAAGGTAAGGTTGATCGGATCATCCTCTCGCGCCCCGCTGTCGAGGCGGGCGAAAAGCTCGGCTATCTGCCGGGTGACATGAAGGACAAGGTCGATCCCTATATGCAGCCGCTCTACGACGCGCTGAACGATTTTCTGCCCGGCAAGCAAACCGCCAAGCTGATCGAGGAAAAGCGCATCGAGATCGCGCCGCTGGCGTTTATGCGTGGCCGCACTTTGTCGAACGCCTTCGTCGTGCTGGACGAGGCGCAAAACGCGACCACGATGCAGATGAAGATGTTCCTCACCCGCCTTGGCGAAGGTAGCCGCATGGTCATCACCGGCGACCGCACGCAGGTCGATCTGCCGCGCGGCGTCGATTCCGGCCTTGCCGATGCAGAGCGCCTTCTCAAGGGTATCCCCAAGATTTCGTTCAGCTATTTCACTTCCAAAGACGTTGTGCGCCACCCGCTCGTGGCCGCGATCATCGAAGCTTATGAGGCGGACGCATCCTAGGCTTCGCCTGCGACGGGCACCCCGGAGAGGCCGAAAATGACCAAAGCACGCCAAATCAAACCCGCCGAGCGGACCTATCGCGGCACGCGCACCGATCCGGGCCGGTGGGCCACATGGGAGCCTCGGGTGGGCGACATCCTTGTGTGCACGCCGCCGAAATGCGGGACAACATGGACACAGACGATCTTGACGATGCTCGTCTACGGTGGCCCGGACTTGCCCGGCAAAGTGCCCGAGCTGTCGCCGTGGGTCGACGCCGATCTCGGCGTCTCGGCCGAGGAGGTTCAAGCAGCACTCGATCGGCAGACAGGGAGGCGGGTGGTCAAGACACATACCCCCGCCGACGGCTTTCCTGTTTGGGAGGGCGTGACCGTCGTCGCCGTCTACAGACATCCGCTCGATGTCTTCTTTTCGCTTCGCAAACACATCGCCAATATCCGCGATGTTCCTGCGGATGATCCGGCGCTGATGCCTGTGCCGCATTCGCTTGCGCTGTTTCGAGATGCCGAGACGCGGATTGACGATTTCGATCGAGATTGCCTCGCGTCAATCGCTCTTCATCACGAAAAGACGGCGCTGTCGGGGCGGATTCCCGATGTTAAGGTCTTTCATTATGCCGACATGATCCGCGATGGGCGCAAGGCGGTCGAACGGCTCGCATACGCTGCAGGAATTGAGGCCGACCCAGCGCTGATCGACCGGGTGACCGAGGCCACAAGCTTTGGCGCTATGAAGGCCAAGGCCGCTGATTTTGCGCCGGTTGGCGGAACCGGTTTTTGGAAAACCGATGCTGGCTTTTTCGATTCCGCCAGTTCGCGGAAGTGGGAGGGGCAGCTCTCTGATGCGGAGTTCGCATTATTCCAAGCAAGAATGGCCGATTTAATCCCCGACGCTGGCACAAGGCGCTGGCTCGAGAATGGGGTTGGGTCGACCTAGGCCATGCGTGCGGATGCTGGCGCACCGCCAGCGCCCGCGCTAAGAGGGCGCATGGAGATCGACCTCAATATAGAAGATGCACGCTGGGAAGCCTTGGGGCTTGAGGCCCTTGCCGAGACGGCGGCTGAGGCTGTCCTTGCGCGTCTGGTGATCGATCAGAACATTGTCGAGCTTTCGTTGCTGGGCTGCAACGATGCGCGCATTGCCGAGCTAAACGCTGAATTCCGTGGCAAACCTTTGCCAACCAACGTCTTGAGCTGGCCGGCAGAGGAGCGCGCTGCCGAAATCGAGGGCGATATGCCGGAGATGCCCGAGGCTGATATGTTTGGCACAATCGAGCTCGGTGACATCGCCATTGCCTTTGAGACTTGCGCGCGCGAGGCGGAGGCAGCGGGTAAAACGCTAGAGGCACACGCGACCCATCTACTGGTGCACGGTGTCCTTCATCTCCTGGGGTTCGACCACGAGCGTGACCGTGACGCCACCCTCATGGAAGGATTAGAGACCGAGATACTTGGCAAGATGGGTATCGAAGACCCATATTGTCAGGACAAGTGACGTCCGCGAGGGCAACAGCCCTCGAATGCGGGCAGGCAGGAGAAAATGAGCGACACGACTGACGGTCCTTCTAGCGCTGCGCAGAGCGCGCAGCCGGACCAAACACAGGGGCAGGGCAAAGGATTCTTTGGCCGCATATTCGACGCGCTGAGCCCCGGCGATTCCGAGGAAGGCGAAGAGCACGGCGAGAGGCGGGCCTCAGGGTCAGTCGGAGCCAATGTTCCGGGGATGCTCAATCTTCGCCGCCTGAGGGTCGAAGACGTCGCCATTCCGAAATCCGATATCGTGGCCGTGCCGCTCGGGATCGAGAAAGAGGCGCTGGTCAAGGTGTTCCGTGATTGCGGCCTGACGCGTCTGCCTGTTTTTGACGGAACGCTTGATCGGCCCATCGGCCTCGTCAACCTCAAGGATTTCGCGCTGCGCCATGGGTTCAACAGTGGCAAGGCGGCGTTTGATCTGCGCGCCATCGTGCGGCCGCTCCTCTTTGTGCCGCCGTCAATGCCCCTTGGCGTACTTCTCCAAAAGATGCAGGCCGAGCGCATCCACATGGCGCTGGTGATCGACGAATACGGCGGGACCGACGGCCTTCTGACTATCGAAGACCTCATCGAACAAGTCGTGGGCGATATTGAAGACGAACATGACGTGGAAGAGGCCGATTCCTTCGTGAAGGAAAAGCCGGGGGTCTATCTGGCCCTCGCCAAAACCCCGCTCGAAGATTTCGAGGCCGAGATCGGCATGAACCTGACCGACCATGACGAGATCGACGAAGAAGAGGTTGATACTCTGGGCGGCCTCGTCTTCATGCTCGCGGGCCATATTCCGGCGCGCGGCGAGGTTGTGAAGCATCCTGACGGCCCCGAATTTGAGGTGGTCGACGCCGATCCTCGCCGGATCAAGCGCCTGCGTGTGCGTTTGTCCCACGCCAAGGATGCCTGACCTGCGAAATCGCAAATGGCGGTCCTTCGCCATTTTTGCGGCCCTCGGCGCTGTGGCAGCGCTTGGACAGGCACCGGTCGACTGGCCGGTTGCGACCGTTCTGAGCCTTGCCGCAACGATGCTGCTGTTTGGGCCTGGGCGCGGCATCAAAGATGCGGGCTGGAAAGGCTGGGCCTTTGGCTTTGGGTATTTCCTTTTGGCTCTGGGCTGGATCGTCAATCCATTCCTTGTTGAGCCCGATCGCGACGGCTGGATGGCGCCCTTTGCCTTGGTCCTCATGCCTGCGGGCCTTGGGCTCTTTTGGGCGGCAGCCTTTGTTCTGGCCAGGCGCTTGGGTGGCGGATTGCTTGCTTTGGGCGCGTCGCTCGCGCTGGCCGAGACCTTGCGTTCCTTCATCTTCACGGGATTCCCCTGGGCGCTGTTGGGGCATGTCTGGATCGACACGCCCCATGCGCAGCTTGCGGCATGGGTCGGTCCGCATGGGTTGACACTTCTGACCGTTCTCCTCGCGGCGGTGGTTGCCCGCGCGTTGAGTGGTGGTGCCGTGCGCCTCTGGGCCGGGGGCGCGGCGCTTGTGTTGGGGCTACTGCCTTTGGCCTTGGTGCCAGCCGAGCCCGAAGCGACCGAGGGCGCGCCGGTCCTTCGCCTCGTGCAGCCGAACGTGCCGCAAGCCGACAAGTGGAACGCCGACCTGATCGACGTTTTCCAAGCGCGGCTTCTCGATCTGACCGCTACCGGCGACAGGCCCGATCTCATCATCTGGCCAGAAACGGCGATCCCCTATTTGCTTGAATATTCCGGCTCTCTTCTTGAAGCGGCCGTCACCGCCGCAGGCGGCGTTCCAATGGTGATCGGCGTCAACCGGCAGGAGGACGGCCTTTATTACAACAGCCTGATCGTTCTCGATGGGGCAGGCGACATTATCGGCACCTACGACAAGCAGCACCTAGTGCCCTTTGGCGAATATGTTCCCTTCGGGGAGGTGATGGGCCGCCTCGGCATCCAAGGGCTTGCCGCATCGGAAGGCGGCGGCTTCAGCGCAGGGCAAGGCGTGCGGCGGATCGACCTGCCGGGGATCGGCGCGGTGGAGCCGTTGATTTGCTATGAGGCGATCTTCGCCGAGGAAATTGCGAAAGGCGACCGGCCCCGCGCTTTGATCCAGATCACCAATGATGCTTGGTTCGGGACCCTTCAGGGCCCGCAACAGCATCTCGCCCAATCGCGCCTGCGTGCCATTGAGCAGGGGCTGCCGCTGGTGCGGGTTGCCAATACAGGGATTTCGGCGGTGATCGACGCCAAAGGCCGGATCGTGGCCGAGCTTCCTCTTGGCGAAGCGGGCAAGATCGATGTGGCTCTCCCGGCTGCCGCCGAGCCGACATTCTATTCTCGCTTTGGTGACTTGCCCGCAATTTTGGCAGGGATTGTCCTTGCGCTCGGCTTCTTAGCCCGTTCTTCACGGCGATCTGATTGACCTGAGGCCGAAGAGGCCTTAGCTCTGTGTCATTCACCTGCCACAACGGCTTCCTGGCGTGGCAGGTCAAATCCAATGGAGCACTCCCGATGACAAGACAGGACTACATCTTTACCTCGGAATCTGTTTCCGAGGGCCACCCGGATAAGGTCTGCGACCGTATTTCGGATTCGATCCTCGACGCGTTCCTGGCCGAAGAGCCGGAAGCGCGGGTTGCCTGCGAAACATTTGCCACGACAAACAGGGTTGTCATCGGCGGTGAGGTCGGGCTTTCCGACCAGAAAAAGCTTTCCCAATATATGGAGCGCGTTCCGGATATCGTGCGCGCCGCGATCAAGGATATCGGCTACGAGCAAGAGAAATTCCACCACGCGACGGTGGAAATCACCAACCTCTTGCACGAGCAATCCGCCCACATCGCCCAAGGCGTGAACGCCTCGGAGACCAAAGATGAAGGTGCGGGCGATCAGGGCATCATGTTCGGCTATGCCACCAATGAGACCCCCGATCTGATGCCGGCGCCAGTCCAGTATGCCCATGCCATCCTGCGTCGCCTCGCCGAGGTTCGCAAAAGCGGGCAGGAGCCGACGCTTGGTCCCGATGCCAAGTCACAGCTTTCGGTGAACTATCACAATGGCAAGCCGGTCGGCGTGTCGTCCATCGTTCTGTCGACCCAGCACCTCGACGAAAACCAGACCTCCGACGACATCCGCAAAATCGTCGAGCCCTATATCCTCGAAGTGCTGCCGCAGGGCTGGGTCACGCCGGATACCGTCTGGCACGTCAACCCGACCGGCAAGTTCGTGATCGGTGGCCCCGATGGCGATGCGGGTCTCACCGGACGCAAGATCATCGTCGATACCTACGGTGGCGCGGCTCCGCATGGCGGCGGCGCGTTTTCGGGCAAGGACCCGACCAAGGTCGACCGTTCGGCCGCCTATGCCGCGCGCTATCTGGCGAAGAACGTTGTGGCCGCCGGGCTGGCCGACCGTTGCACCTTGCAGCTCAGCTACGCCATCGGCGTCGCGCGGCCGCTGTCGATCTATGTCGACACCCACGGCACCGGCAATGCAGACCCAGCGGCGATCGAGCGGGCCATCGACAAGGTGATGAACCTCACGCCTCGCGGCATCCGCACGCATCTTGGCCTCAACCGCCCGATCTATGCCCGCACGTCGGCCTATGGCCACTTCGGCCGCACACCCGAGGCGGATGGCGGGTTCAGCTGGGAAAGAACCGATCTGGCCGAGGCGCTCGCCAAGGCGGTTTGATTTCTCGAAGAGCTTGGATTAGGAGGCGGATCTTTCCGCCTCCTTTTCTTTTGGTCCCATGGCATTTGCTCCTCAACGCATCATGATCATCGGCCCCTCTGGCTCGGGCAAATCGACCCTTGCGCGGGTGCTGGGCGACAAGCTCGGCCTGCCGGTTATCCACATGGACCCGTTCTATTTCAAGCCCGGCTGGGAGCAGCGGCCAAGAGTAGAGACAGATGCGATGGCTGTCGAAGCAGCGCAGGGAGAGGCTTGGGTTTTCGAAGGCAACAATTCCTCGACCTTTGATGCACGCGCCGGGCGGGCCGATCTCATTGTGGTCCTCTATCTGGGGCGCTGGCGCTGTTTCTGGCGGGTCATCTGGCGCACGCTTCGATATTATGGGAGGAGTCGGCCCGATATGGCCCCGAACTGCCCTGAACGGTTCGAGAGGGCGTTCATATTTGACTGGGTCTTGAACTATGACACGCATTCATTGCCCAAAGCGCGGGCACTGATCGAGCGTTGGGCAGGCCAGCGTGCGATCCTGCAGCTTTCTTCGGCGGCCGAGATCAATGCTTTTGCCGCCGATCCGCGGGCTGCCTTCGCAAATATTGATCTGCCCGCCGCTCCGCGATAGGAGGCGCGCCCATGAGCAAAGATCATCACCCCTCCGGCGCCCCGTGGCGCAATTTCTATGGGCGGCTGCGCGGCAAGACCATGCGCCCGAGCCAAAAGGAATACCTTGAGAACGACCTCGCCGAGCTTTCGCCCGGCCCGGTGGGCTGGGAGGAAAACCCCGAGCGCAAACCTCTGGACCTTGCCGAGGTCTTTCCCGGCAAGTCGGAGATCTGGGTCGAGATCGGCTTTGGCGGCGGCGAGCATATGGTGGCGATGGCCGAGCGTTATCCGCAAGTGGGCATCATTGGTTGCGAGCCGTTCATCAATGGCGTGGCAATGCTCTTGGGCAAGATCCGCGAGGCGGGGGTGACCAACCTCAAGGTTCATGCGGGCGACGCGCGCGATCTCTTTGACGTGTTGCCCGCGGGATCGGTTGCCAAGGCTTTCCTGAACTATCCCGATCCCTGGCCCAAGGCGCGGCACCACCGGCGGCGGTTTGTGACGCAGGACCATCTCGAACCGCTATTCGGTGTGATGCGCTCGGGCGGCGAGCTCCGCGTGGCGACGGATATCGAAGATTATGTGCGCCAGACCTTGCAGGAAGTGCCGAAGGCGGGCTTTGAGTGGACTGCCCAAGGCCCGCGCGATTGGCGCGAGCCTTGGGGCGACTGGCATTCGACCCGCTATGAGCAGAAGGCGCTGCGCGAGGGGCGGACGCCGCATTACCTGACCTTCCGGAAGCCTTCGGCGGGTTTGCGCGGCAAACCCGCGCCTCCGGCGGGAGTATTTGTAGGCCAAAAGAAGCAAGGCGATGGACCCTCTTGCGCGGCTGGGCTAAGAGGCTGCGAGACTTTGCAGAGGTGAATATGTCTGGCCACGGCGCTCCTGTTCCGATGATGTCCCGCAAATGTGCTATGCTCAAGGGCGTGGCCAATGTGCCGGGGGACAAGTCGATTTCGCACCGCTCTTTGATCCTTGGCGCCCTGAGCGTGGGCGAGACCCGGATCTCGGGGCTTCTTGAGGGCGAGGACGTGATCGACACGGCCAAGGCGATGCGCGCCTTTGGGGCCGAGGTCGAGGATCTGGGCGGCGGCGAGTGGCGCGTGCATGGCGTGGGCGTTGGCGGGTTTGCCGAGCCAAGCCAAGTGATCGACTGCGGCAACTCCGGCACCGGCGTGCGCCTCATCATGGGGACGATGGCAACCTCGCCGATTACCGCGACCTTTACGGGCGACGC
>JBFEXG010000070.1:0-10134 GCA_041546005.1 Paracoccaceae bacterium | reverse complement strand
CGAAATGCAGGCCGCCATCGAGGACATGCACCGAGAAGTGGCGGGCCCCTTGTCGATCGCCGTCGTCTCGACCGCCAAGTATTTCCTTCCTCAGCTATTGGGCGATTTCAAACGCCGTTTTCCCCGCGTTGAGCCGCGCCTTCAGATTGCCAACCGCGAGACGATCCTCGCGCGGATCGCCGCCAATGCGGACGATCTCTACATCATGGGGCAGACGCCCGAGGAAGAGGCTGTCGTGGCCGAGCCCTTTCTCGAGAATGTCATCGTCTTTGCCGCACGGCCGGATCATCCGCTGGTGGGACAGGCCAATATCCCGCTTGCACGGCTCGCGGACGAGGACATCATCCACCGCGAGCCGGGGTCTGGCACGCGGCAGGCGGTCGACAAGCTCTGCCAGGCGCGCGGGATCGCGCTGGCGACCCATATGGAGTTTGATGACAGCGAGGCGATCAAGCAAGGCGTGATCTCGGGCCTCGGGATTGCCTACCTCTCACTTCATGCGCTGCGGCTTGAGCTAACTGCGGGCGAGATCGTCGTTCTCGATGTCGAGGGGTTCCCGCTCCGGCGCCGCTGGTTTGCGGTGCATCGCCGAAGCAAGCATCTGACCAACGCCGCGCAAGGATTTCTCGACTTCCTAAAATCGGAACAAGGTGGACACTCCCTTGCACCTGCTCGCGGCTAGACGCCCCAGTCCGACACGTTCCTGTTGTCGTTGTCGGGGATCGGCGGGACCATGCCATAGACTTTATAGGACAGAATCCGCGCCTTGCGGGCGAGTTCGGAATGCGCCCGCAAGTAGTTGAGCGAGTTGTAGTCAAAGATCGAATTCGCCGGAAGCACTCCTAGCGTTTTCGGCATGTTGTTGACCGAGAAGGTCGTCAGCGTGCTTTCCTTCCAATCGAGTGTCCGGTCGATCGTGATGATCCCGAGGTCGTGCCATGGGTGGGCGTCTTCGTCCCAGACGATCATGTTGTTGAAAACCTCGGGGTCTTCGTTGTCCGAGGCGGGATGGGTCTGGATTTGAAGCCGATAGCGGGCGCCCTCGCGGCGCACGCGGTCTTCGTATTCATATTTGAGGAAATTCCGCCCGCGTGTCTCGTGGGGAAGGATGCGCTGATTGCACTGATCCCATTCGCTGGGGTGTTCTTCCTTGCCTGACTCCGGCTCATTGTCGGCCGGGATCACACGGTATTTCGCATAACGTTTGATTTTGTCGGTGCCCATGTAGAGGAAGGGCGTCTTGCAGTAGTAATGCAGGTTGTGGAACGAGGTCGCATGGCGGCGGCCGGCGGCCATCGAACCGGCAAGGCCGTTGGGATATTTGCGGTTATAATCGCGGTATTCGATCCCGTATTTCTCGCCCCGGAGGCGGGCGAATTTCAGAAAACTCGCCGCCGACCAGAAGAGGCTCACCTCGCCTGAATTCATCTCGATGTCGAAGGGGCTCTTGAAGTGATGATCCGAGAGCTTGATCGACATGCTGCGGATGCAGTTCATCGCGTCATCTAGGAAGGTGGCCGAGGCATGGCGGATGCGCACCGGAAATTCGCGGCCCGGCGCGAAAAACGGGTGTTCTGGGAACTCGGGATGATCGACGATCTTGAGCTTGCCTGCCCCGCCGATCCCGTTGTTGTGGCTCATCCGTTGCTGCTTGGGAAAGCACAGGAAAAGGGCGAGCATGATCGCGAATAGCTTGGCATAGAGCCACAAGAGGAGCTTGTCGCCAAGGCGGTGAATCCAGTAGCGCTCGATCTGGCGGAGGGTGATATGTGTCGCGGTGCTCATATGTTGGTCCTCGACTCGATCGCGTCGATATCGACGCCCAATGATGTGAACTCTTTGCGCTTGGCTTCGAGAAGCTCGGCGAAATGCGGGTTAACGTCGCCCTCTTCGTTACGGGTGATAAAGCCGTATTCGGTGCGCGAGAGAAGGTTGGTGAACCACAGCATTTGCGTGCTGCGTTCAAGGTCGGGCGCGATGTCGTAATCACCCTCGGGGGCCATGATTCCCTCGGGCTTTTCGCCATAGCGCAACCCGCCGCAGCTATAGAGGATCTCGCCCAGATCGTCGTACTGATGCTCGTTGATCCAAGTGTGCATATAGGTCGCCATCATGATCGCGTAGCGGCAGGCGTCTTTGAGGTTCTGCCAATCCTCCTTGCCTGCATCCTTGAAGGATTTGGCCGAGGTGATCCGCGAGATGGCCTTGCGTTCGCCGTTGATGACCGGACGCTCGAGCGTGGGATCAAAGGAATATTGCTGGCAGTAGTATTCGAACCGCCGGTCGGCGAGGGCTTTCCATTTGGCGCCCTTGGGTGGCGCGTCTCGAGGCGCGCTGAAGGCCACGGGAACGGCATGGTTTACGAGGTCTTCGGAGAAGCAATAGATCTCGTACCAATGCTTCTGGATTTCGTCTTTCCAGTCCTCGACGAAGCGGTCGACATAGTCGCTGACAACGCCCCAGAAAAGCGCCTCGGCTTGGGCGCAGGTATGCGCCTCGCTGATCGGCGTCATGGGCTTCCAGCCCTTCCAGTCTTGCATCCCCATGATGTCGCGGGTGCGCTGTTCGAGGCCTTCCTTGGTGAGCGCCGTCGCCGCCGCGATATAGCCGCCAATCAGCGTCTTGTCGGCGGCGTGGTCGATCAGCGAGACCTCCTTGAGATGCGGCATGAGAAGCGCCGCGACCGGATTGAGCTTGAGGTTGCGATAGCAGGCGACAGCGAATTGCTCGGAATTCAGGTGGGTGCCCGCGAAATGCTCTTCGACCTCGGTGTTGAACGCCCCATTCACGCGGGCGACCCTTTTGGCATAGGTCCAGTCAGGCTCGTCCTTGGGTGTGTAGACCCGCTTCTTCCACGGGTCGTGTTCGTGGCTGCTAAGCGCTCCGGTGAGGTGAATTTCGACCGGCTCGGGCAAGCCGTTCTTCTTGAGTTTGAAAAGAATATCGACGTCGGGCAGGGCATAGACTTCGTTGCTGTCGTACCAGCATTTACCGAAGTAGTGGATCCAGTAATGCCCCTTTTTCTTAGGGTCGGGCTGGAATGTGCCGCGGTTCATCCCATTCATCATCCGCTCGCCGAACCAATCATCGCTGCGGGTATAGCCGGGCAGGTGCTTTTCGATGCAGGTGGTGAGGTTCATCGGATAATCCGCCTGAATCTCGGGGATGGTGAGCGATCCGGGATCAAGCTCGATCTGGTCGAGGTGCTTGATCTTTGTGAGCTCGATCGGAATGACCTGCTCCATCAGCGCATCAATACGGCCTTGGCTGTAGTGTTCCGGCTCGTCGCCGTTCTCGTTGACCATCGCGCGCGGCGTGCAGGCGTTCTCGCGATAGCGCCAAAAATCGAGACGGATGGTTCGAAGGTTATAGTCCATCCCGATCAGATCGCCCTTGGGCAACTCGATCCTGCGCCAGACATCAAAATGAAAGCGCGGCTTGCCTTCGTCGAAATAGACCCGCGTGGTGGTCTGGATCTCGAAATAGACCCGCCGCACCCAAAGCCGCCGCGCTTGTCTTAGGTCGAAGGGCAGGCGGAAGTACCCTTCCTTGTCGGTCTTGGTCTCGCCAAACTTGCGCCAGTGACCAAGCCAGGTCCGGCCCCAAAACTCGAGGTGCAAGTGGTGGATCGGCGCGCCGTCGCCTCGGTCGCCGGCAAAGATCGTTTGGCCGACAAGATGGCTGTCGACTCGATCGCACCAAAGGCGCCCGTCACGGGGAAAGAGCCGCTTTTCCAGACCGCGAAAGAAATCCCGGACGCGTTTCCACTGCACATAGAGCCACTCGATCAGGATGGTGATCGGACTCGAGATGATCTTGGAGCGACCAAGCTCTAGATGATTGATCCCGCGCATCCGCGGTTTGAAGAACCCGTCGCCATAGCGGTATTCGATGCGCGTCTCGCGTTTGCACTTTTCGATGATCTTGCGGATCGCGGCCTCGTCGGGCGCGGCGCTGTCCGCAGAAGAGTTGGCCTTAGCTGGCGGTTTCCTTGGGCTCATCGGACGTCCTCACAATCTGTTTCTTGGGCGGGTAGTCGACGAAATACATGGGAACCTTCCCCTTGCCCTTCGCCTCGACCTCGCCACGGGAAATGAATTCAAACTTGTCTTTGATGATCTCATAGGTCGTTTGCGAGACATTCACTCGCCCCGGCTCGCCCGCGCTTTCCATGCGCGATGCTGTGTTCACCGTATCGCCCCAGATATCATATTGAAATTTCTTCAGGCCCACGATGCCGGCCACGACAGGCCCGGTATGAACGCCGATCCTGACCTGCATGGATTTGCCGCTGCCTTCGGCATTTCGCCGAGCTATGAAATCGCGCATCTCAAGGGCGGCGTTAACTACGTTCTCGGCGTGGGTGGAATTAGGAACAGGCAGGCCGCCTGCAGCCATGAAGCTGTCGCCAACCGTCTTGATCTTTTCGATCCGGTGCTTCTCGGCGATCAGATCGAAAGCCTTGAAGCACTCGTCGATCTCGGCCACCAGTTCCGTCGGTGTCAAACGCGCCGACATCTCGGTGAAGCCCTTGAAATCGGTGAATAGAACCGTGACGCGCTCATAATGCCGCGCCTCGGCATGGCCTTTTTGCTTGAGCTCCTCGGCGGTCTCGACCGGCAAGATATTGAGAAGCAGGTTGTCCGACTTTTTCTTTTCTTCGGCCAACTCGGCGGTTCGCTCGGCCACCTTCTGCTCGAGTTGCTCATAGAGCATCGCGTTGTCGATCGAAACGGCGATCTGCCCGGAGAGAAGCTTGAGCAGATCGACCCGGTCGCGGGTAAAGGCGCCAACGGTGAGGTTATTTTCAAGGTAGAGAACGCCGACCCGCTTGCCCTGATTGAGGATCGGCACACAGAGGATAGATTTGGGCTGGTGCTTCTCCATATAGGGTTGGCCCCTGAAGCGGCCGTCTGACCAAGCTTCGGCCAGAACGACCGGCTCACCTGTGCGGTGGACGTATTTCACCACCGGAACCGATAATCCCTCGGAGTCTTCAAAAGGCGTTCCTTGCATTACCTCAAGGGTCTCGCCGCCGCCTTCACCGTGGGCCTGAACACGCAGGCCTTCGGCGCTATCGAGAAGAAGATAGCCGCGCTGGGCGCCAGCGTTTTCCAGAACAATATGCATCAGCACCTTCAGAAGACGCGAGGGCACAACCTCGCCCGAGATGGTCGTCGAGGCCTTCAGAACCGTTGTGATATCAAGGATCGAGCCGTCGATCATCGAGGACGAGGTGTCGATGGTTCCTGTGGTAGTCTCGATCCCTTGTGTGCTGTTCGAGAGATACATCGGGAAGGTTTCGGCCAGATCTCGCAATTTGGCCGCCGCGCCCCATTCGCGATAGGTATTGTAGGCGGCTTTGAGATGGAACTCGGCCAGAACCTTTCTGTCACTCGCCGCATAGAACCGCCCCGCAAGCTCATAGGCCAGCGCTTGTTCGTGCAGATAATCGTTCTCCGAGGCGCCCGCGACAGCGCGGTCATAGGCAAGCCACGCGCGGTTGGTATGCCCCTGAATCCGCGCCAGCTCGGCATAGCAGAGGTCATATTTGTGCCGGTAATTCTCGGGCGCATATTTGCCCCAACGCTTGAGCTTGGCGATGTCCATCCGGGCTCGAGCGATCAGTTTGAGCCGCTCAAGTCCCTTGCTGCGCTCGGCCACGGCAAGAAGCGTCAGCGCTTCATAGAAATGATGGTTCGGGATTTCGAACTTGGCCAGAACCGCATCGAGCCGCTGGCGTGATTCATGGGCGTGCAGCCGTGCCTCGTCGAAGCGGCGGAAATAGTAGGCCAGCAGCATCTTGTTGAAATGGATAAAGAAGGTGCCGGTCTTGTCGCTCCGCTCCTCGTTCTGGGCGAGCATCTTGTCTTCGTCATAGGCCTCGCCGGTGAGTTTGACCGGATCGCTTGAGCGACCGATCAGGTTCAACATCGCCTGCCGGAAGACCTCGTTGTAATTGAAATTCGTCTCCTGCTTGAACTGCTTGTAGAGCTCGCTGTAGGCGCGGGTTTCCTCGGCCACGCGCTCAAGCGGGCGACCGCACAGGAAAGACTGAATGCAGTAGATATTGGTGTTGACGCAGGCAAACTCGATGAGGCCGGTTTCCATCCCGATCTGGAAGGACTGTTGTAGCGGGCGGAGCGTATTTCGAACGTGTTCGTTCCAATGGAAGATCAGCGCATAGGGGGTGACGAAGATCTGCGCCTTCCATTCTTTGGCGTTGAGCTTCTCCAAAAGATCAAGCGCCAGATGCCCATAGCGATAGCCCGTCCGCATCGCCCCCAGAACACCGCACATCAACACGCCGTAGGAGCCATAGGCAAAGCACGAGACCGGGTGATTGCCGTATTTGAGCGACAGCCGCACCATCCGGAAGGCGATGATTGGCACGAGGTTGGGCTTGCCCCAATAGACCGACGACATGATGTCGGCGATGATCCGCATGGCCGCCTTCTTCTCGGGGTCGGCCATCAGGGGCAGGGCCATCAGATCGTTATTGGTTTTGCCCATCAGCGCGATGTGTGTCGTCGCCAGATCGCGGAAAATATGAAGCATGTTTGGGTTGCGGGGAAACCGCTCGCCCAATAGCTCCAGAAGCTCGAGGCCCGTTTCGATCGCCTCCATGAGCTTGTTCTCTGCCTTATAAGCGAGGATGCGGGTCTCGTAGGGTTTGACCTTGTCGAGGATCGTTCGACCGTGTTGCAGAACCTCGCGGAACCACATGTCGGTCTGGTCAAAGCTGCCTGCCAGATAGGCCGCCTCGGTGGCTTCGCTATAAAGCGCAAGGCTTAGATCATAGTGGTCGGCCCAAGGGTCGCGCCCCTCTTCGACAAGTGAGATGCCTGCGCCGAGATAGTCCAGCGCGGTGGGGAAGGCCGAGTTCTGTTTGGCGCGGACGCCAGCGTCGAGATTGAGCTCGGCCAGCGCGATAATCTCTTCCTCGTTGGTCAGAAGGCCGCGCCCGAGATTGAGCTGATTGGCGATCTCGAACACGCGTGCGCTGTCGTCGGTTTCGGCCTGCCGTGATTGCAGGCGGCGGCCGATTTTGAGGTGAACGCGCTCGCGCTGCTCTTCGGGGATCAGGGAATAGACCGCCTGCTGAATCCGGTCGTGGCTGAATTTAAAGACCGTGCGGCCAAGCGGCAGGATGAGGCCCTCGGCCAGTGCCGGCTTCAGGCGCGCTGCGGCGATCTCGGCGTCGACATCAGCGATCCAGCACAGGGTCTCAAGATCGAAGCGGTTGCCGACACAGGCCGCGAGTTGGAGGATTTCCTGCGTCTGAGGATCAAGCCGTCGGACCTTTTCCGCCATCAGCTCGACCACGTTGTCGGCGATGTTCTTCTGGGTGATCTGTTCGTCGTCCCAGACCCAGCGCGAGGCCTCGAAATCGAAAACCAATAGGTTTTCGTAAGCCAGCGACTTGAGGAATTCGGTGGCAAAGAAAGCATTGCCTTTGGTCTTGTCGTGAACCAGCCGCGCAAGGGGGGCGACCGCCTCGGCCGACGATAGAAGCGCGTCAGACAACAATGCCACCAGATCGTCTTCGCTCAGGTTGTGAACCTGCACACGATCGGGGATCAGTCCGGATTCGGAAATTTCGTCAACCGTGCGGATGAACGGGTGGGTCGGATCGACCTCGTTCTCGCGATAGGCGCAAATCAAAAGGAGATGCCCGCTTTCGGGATCGGTCATCAGCGCCTGCAACAGATCAAGCGAGGCGGAATCCGCCCATTGCAGGTCGTCGATGAAGATCACGAGTGGGTTGTCGATCGTGGCCAGCGCCCGGACGAATTTGCGGAACACATAATGAAAGCGGTTCTGCGCCTCGGCCCCACCGACCTCGGGCACGTCGGGCTGGGAGCCGATGATATGCACAAGGTTTGGCAAGACATTGGTGAGAATCTGCCCCTCTTCGCCCAAGGCTTCCTGAAGACTTTCGCGCAGGTCGGCGAGCACGTCTTCGTTTTCAGTCAGAAGCGTATCGATCAGATCGCGGAACGCTTCGAGAAAGGCAAAGTGCGGGGTCGCCCGCTGAAGCTGGTCAAACTTGCCGCTGCAGAACCGGCCGCGATTGGCGGTGATCGGTTTGTGGACCTCGTGAACAAGCGCGGTCTTGCCGGTGCCCGAATAGCCGCCCACCAGCAAGAGCTTGCGCTTACCAGCGGCGCAGGCCTCATAGCTCTGGATGATTTCGGCGACCTCGGTCTCGCGGCCGTAGAGCTTTTGCGGAAGCCGGAAGATGCTGGAATGATCTGCCTCGCCCGGCGTGAAAGCCGGAAAATCGACCCCATCTGTCTCATAGGCCAAAAGGCATTTCTCAAGATCGTGCTTGAGGCCCCTTGCAGATTGGTATCGGTCGTCGGCGTTTTTGGCGAGCAACCGATCAACGATATCCGACAGTGTTTTTGGCACGGCGGCGTTTTTTTCGATGAGCGAAATTGGCTTTTGGGCAAGATGCGCGTGAACCACCTCCATGGCATCGCTGCCGGTGAACGGAACCTCGCCCGACAACATTTCGTAGAGCGTCACGCCAAAAGAGTAGAGGTCTGTCCGATGGTCGACAGTTCGGTTCATTCGGCCGGTTTGTTCCGGAGAGACATACGAAACCGTACCCTCGATTCGGTCGGGGTTGCCGATATACGGCTGTTTGAGGTTGAGGTTGGTCGA
Organism: Paracoccaceae bacterium; assembly: GCA_041546005.1. Classification (GTDB taxonomy): domain Bacteria; phylum Pseudomonadota; class Alphaproteobacteria; order Rhodobacterales; family Rhodobacteraceae; genus RFZI01. Next base: position 1,464 of record JBFEXG010000070.1, on the reverse strand, counting down.
TATGCCGAAATCAATCAGCCAGACCCGCCGTTCCTGTAGATCGACAAGAAAGTTGTTGGGCGAAACGTCGCGATGGATGATCTGGTGCTCGTGGATTTCAGCGAGCGACCCGGCGGCGGCAATCGCGATATGGAGCACATCGATGATATCGCCGAACTTGTCTCGGAAGGCCTCTTTAAGCGGCTGGCCCTGAACCCATTCCATAATGAGGACATGGCGGCCGTTTTCTCGGGTCTTTCGGATCGCATTGCGTACGCCGGGCAGATGCAGACCCTCGATAATGTCAAATTCGTTGTGAAACCGGGAAATGTCGTCAGGTGTGGGAAATTCAAAGTTGAGAACCTTCACAGCATAGGCCGCGCCTGTCCCCTCGGTTCGGTAAAATACCTTGGATTTGCGACTCTCGTAGATCAGCCGATCCGACATTTTTGCTCCGTTCCCCATCTTTGGGTGACTGTACTTCAGGTTGCCTCGTTTCCAATCGGCTTTCCGAGATATTCGAAATGAAATTGTATCTGTGTCGCCGAAGCGCGGGGGTGGGCTGGTCGAATTGCGACCCGCAAATGTCGTTGTGGGCGGCGGTGCTTTGGCGTCAAGCCGCCAAAATCGTAGCGAGCCGACACCAAGCAAAAAGGCCGAATGAATGTCGAACGATCCCCTTCTTCAGCCCTTCAAGCTGCGCCACCTGACGCTGCGCAACCGGATCATGACGACGAGCCACGAGCCGGCCTATGCCGAAGACGGGATGCCGAAAGAGCGCTACCGGCTCTATCATGCCGAGCGGGCCAAGGGCGGGATTGCGATGGCGATGACGGCCGGATCGGCGGCCGTGAGCCGTGACAGCCCGCCCGCCTTCAACAATATCCTCGCCTATAAGGACGAGGTTGTGCCGTGGATCCGCGAGCTGACCGACGCGATCCATGAACATGGCGCGGCGGCGATGATCCAGCTCACCCACCTTGGCCGACGGACGGGCTGGGACAAGGGGGACTGGCTGCCGCCGGTGAGCTCGACCTACGACCGCGAGCCCGCGCACCGCTATTTCGCCAAGATGGCCGAGGATTGGGACATCGCCCGCATCATCGGCGATTTCGCCGATGCCGCCGAGCGGATGAAGGCGGGGGGGATGGACGGGGTCGAGGTGATGACCCACGGGCATCTTCTGGATCAGTTCTGGTCGCCGCTGACCAACCGGCTCGACGGCCCCTATGGGGCGGAAAGCCTCGAGACGCGTATGAAGTTTGCTCTCGATGTGATTGATGCGGTGCGCAAGCGGGTGGGCGACGATTTCATTGTCGGCGTCCGCTTTGCGCCCGATGAGGTTCAGGAAGGCGGCGTGACGCCCGAGGTGGGGCTCGAGATCGCTCGCCGCCTCAAGGCGACGGGGCAGATCGACTATCTCAACATCAACCGCGGCCGCAGCCATACCGATCCGGCGATGACCGACATGATCCCCGTACAGGG